>JACQHN010000231.1 GCA_016199015.1 Nitrospira defluvii | reverse complement strand
GCTATCGTCATCGTACTGATAGGCAAAGTTGGCATCCCCCGTGAGTTGGTTGCCGGGGTTGGCCACGCTGCCGTTGGTGGTGCAACTGCCCACCGGATCATAGGCAAAGTTCTGAGGGTCGAGCAGCAGCGGATGGCTGGCGCTAGATGCGGGATCGTAGCCGTAGGTCGTCTCGTTCGGCAAGGAAGACTGTGGCCATCTCATAGTCATTGAAATTCGTCGCCCGACTGTCTCCTTGAAGACCACCCACTGTAGGCCTGACCAGACGAGCTTTCAATCGAATGGAGCCTGGCTAAACTGTGGCAATCCGGGGGCGAAATTAGCAAGTCATAGCGGTTAGACTGTTTTTTCTATCCCTCCGACCCTTCCGTGAGTGGTTGAAGATGCAACACACCTCGGCCGCGACTGCTCACCGCTGTTCCACCCTGTGACGAGGAATTCTCACCCCGAACAACTACGCACTTGCGAGACCACCTGACGGCATGGTTGACTGAAAAAGGGTGAAGGTGTCTGCTTTGGTTGTGCCCACCCAGGGCAGCAAGAGGTCTCGGCATCCTCCTGGCGGGATCTGCCTTCACCCACGAACTTATTTATTCGTATATATCATCAGTAAAGATGACGTACACCGCCGACCACAACACTGCATCTATTACACAAACTTAACATGCATAAAGCATTGATTTAGACGAATTATTAACAATGTGCAAATTCGTCATTCCAATTGCATTCCTCATCCCCCTCTTTGGTTAGTGCACCCTCCCCTCCTCCACGGTATTCTCGCCACCCCTCCGGCTCGGTATTGTTGGGCATGCGCGAATCACTACATACGGTGAACGCACCCGCGAGTGGATTTCTGCAACAGCCCCCCTTTCATCGGAGGCACTATGCATAAACAAGTCGGCCGAATTGGATCGGTGCGCAGAGAACTTCATGGCAAAGCCTGCCCCTTCTGCGGAGGACACAAATACCAACTGCTGCTTCGCTCGCAGACCTCCCCCGGCACCGAAGGTCTCTTCGCTCGGTGCAGCCAATGTCAGCGCACCAAAGAACTCGACGAGGAGCTTGGTCGTATTCTTTGGATGTAGTCGTCACGACTACTTCAAACTCACTTCTCACCCACCACACTGCACCGCGAGGATCCATGGCAAGCTCCAACAAAGTTCTCCGCACACGAACTCGTCAAAAATCACACGCTCTGCGCATGTTGCTGACCAGCGGCGTCATTCGTTCGGCCGCCGTTGATCCTCCCTGCATGGCCACCTCACAATCCCAGACAGGCTTACCTCGCATCCTATCCCCGGATAAACCAGGATACGCACGGCTCGTCCACACCACAGACCACACCCATCGCATGGGAGTGCTTGCACATTGGCATACCACCTTTATCGATATTCTCAAAGAATTCGGGAGGAGATAGTTCGCCCTCCCACGCTCCCACTCACTGCCGTCCCGCCCAAGCATCCGCGAGTCGACCCTGCGCTGAAAATCATTCACTAGAATCACTTGAGTGCGCTCCATGCTCTGGGGTATGATCCCCCCTCTTCTTCACGAAGAAGGGGATCCACACTCAAAGGATATCGCGCGACAGCCCAAAACGCGGTCTGCGGATGACGGCTTGCGGAGAGGTGGCCGAGTGGCCGAAGGCACCGGTTTGCTAAACGAGTCCACCACGCCCCACAACAACAGCTTGGGCCCTCCAGTCCCATAAGTACCCTGCCTATTGCGTATCCCTGAGTCTCCCGAGACTCCTGGGCCTCATTGACCGCCAACGGACCGGACGAAAACCGGATTCTTTATTTCCAACAATTCGGGAATTATTTGAAACAATTCCTCCCATGATCCCGAATCGCATTTCGGGATGACGCACCTACAGGCTAAGGGTGACATTCCCCTGCGCCGTAACTTGTAGGAAGTCCGCCCTTGCAAAGCAGCTATCATCATGGTAGCATCGTGGCATGTATTCACTAAGGAGGGGAAGCCATGTCGAAGAAGTCACGATCAACGCCCAATCCGATTGTGCTCCCAAGGGCCAGTCAGACTACCTTGCCGATCTACCTTTGTACCCGCTGTGCGCATCGCTGGCTCCCGCGCATACTCGACATACCAAAGCGATGTCCCGGCTGCAAAAGTCCGTACTGGCGAACCCCAAGACGCACGCCTCCATCTACATCCTCGAAGATCCGCGCAACGGGCAAGTCCGATATGTAGGGCAAACCAAGACGCTGCGGCAGCGCTACTACGATCACTGCATCAGTGGGAGTAATGGCGTGAGGGCCTGGGTATTGAAGCTGCGAGCCCAAGGCCTCCGCCCCTCGCTTCATGTGATTGAAGTGGTCAAGCATCGACACATCAAAGCGCGAGAATATTACTGGATCAGATTCTTCTCTAAGCATTTCCGGCTCCTGAATACCATGTATCTCAGGGGCCGGAAGCCTCTCGTTGGCGTCGATCACACCCTCCCCTTATTCGCACGCAAAAAATAATTCCTGCACCCCCTTGACACTGTACTATCATGATAGTATAGTGAGGCCATGATGATTCACAAATTCACCACTAACCATCACAAGGGGGTCATTATGAGCCAGAGGGTTGAAGTGTTCGCCGAGAAGATCGAAGGCGGCGAGAAGGAAACCGTCACAGACCGCACGGCGGACTACGTACGGGCTCACATGGTGGAGTTGAAGAAGGAAGTCCTGGCGCAACGGCTCCAGGAACAGGCCAATGACGCTGAAGCCCTGGCCGCTGTCTAACTGGTGAGGGGCGGGGCCTTCGGGCCCTGCTAAACCGCAAGGCTGGTCCCAAGCCCAGCCAGAAAGGAAGGAGGATATGAGTAAGCCGAAGCGCTTCAAGTATTTCCAGGACGCCGCGCATGTGCAGGGATTTGTGGAGTCGGAGCTGTTGGCCACGCTGCGGGACAATCTCGACCGGATGGAAAACGATGAGCGGCAGCACTACACGCGAGAGGATTGCAAGGAGATGCGGGATAAGATCGCCGACCTGGAACGCTACTTCGAGGAGGCAGCATGCCAGTCCTAAAGGATGTCCGGACGGCGGACCAAGTGTTGACCATGGTGCGGGAGAAGAACCCCACGCGCCGGTTTGCGCGGAACGTGAAGGGTGACTTGCTCGGGCTGTGGAGCGATGACCTGGGGCGATACGTGGTGATTGCAAGCCTCTCGATCACGGGCGAATGGGTATCACTCCCCTACGAAATCAAGGCCAATGGGGAGCCGATGGTGAAGCCGGGCGAGTGGATTGAAGGGAGGGCCTAGGGCATGAAGAAAATTACGTCGAACGCGGAACTGGTGAAGGCGATACGCGAGCTGGTGAATTACAACTGGGCGGACGAGCGGCGCGACTTCATTGCGCATCCAAAGGAAAAGAGAACCCATATTTTTGTAACCATCCAGGCGCTCAATGAGTGGGCGAAGGGGGAATGATGGCGAAAACAAGGAAGCCGGATGTCGCGGGGATGATTGCGAAAATGCTGGACGGGAAGGAATGGAGCGTAGAGACGCTGGACGAAATCGCGGACGTGTTACGCACGGCGGGCTATCAGGTCCGAGACATGGGCGGCCAATGCCCTGATTGTGAGGACGGCGAATCCACCTATTGCGGCTCGTTCTGTGAGTCTTGCTTGGAAAAGCATTGCGAAGAGTGTGAAGTCTGCGCGGCTGAGTTCGCATAAGGGGGGCCATGATAGATGAACTGGAATTTGACGAGTATTTTGTGGACGGAGAGGAATGGATCATCGAACGCAAGAAGGGGGAGCTGATGAACGACACGACACGAAAGCTATTCTTCGAGCCGGTCCTGGCGGCCATGCAATCCGCCGAGGAGATGGGCGGACCAGAAGGCCAGGAGTACATCGACCTGATGACGGCGATCTCCGACGAGGCGATACGGCGCCGCGAAGCATCACGAAACCATTGGGACTAAGGGGGCATGATGGCACTAGAATTTCAAATGCGAATCACGTTCGATGATGGGACGGAGGAGTGTAATTGCTTCGCCACGTTCGAAGAGGCGGAGACGGCCTATAACGATCGGCTCGCAAGTGAGACATTTCCAGGCGAGATGGAATTGATTCAGGTGTACGCACAGAACCGCGTCGAGGGCGCACTTGTCTGTGGCGACTGCAAGCTGGAAGTGGAGGAGATTGTACGGACCAATAGCAAGGGCATGCAGCAATGCTCAGACTGTTACTTAGTAGAGGAAGGCCCCCAGACATGACCCCTGCACAACTTAAAGCCCTACGCTAGAAGCGCGGCTTTTCCCAGTCGGACCTGGCGCATCTGCTCAATGTGACGCGCAATACGGTGAACCGTTGGGAGATGGGAAAGCATCCCATCTCCCCATCCATGGAAAAGCTGATTCTCCTCGTCAGTAAGAACGCCTAACCTACCCGACACGATTCGCCCGGCGACTCAGCTGGGCAATCTTCTTCTTTCGCAACTTCTTCCGATACCGGGCATTGGCCTGTTCCCATGTGTGGTTGGGGTGCAGGTACCCGCACAGCTTCGCATGCTGGAAGTTGGCATAGGCGACGCTGGACTTCTTCAGGTTTCCGAACTGGTCCTTTTTGTGAAAGCTCATAGCTCCCCTCCTTGTGGGGCGCAGTCTCAGCTATTTGTGATTCAGAATCAAGCGTTCTGATTTGTTCTAGTTGACTGTGGACCCTGCCGATGGTATTCGGAAGGAGCTGCATTTCAATTGGCCCCGCGATCACGAAGGCCCTGATACCCACGAGGAGGATGTATGCGATGGATCAAATGAGCGAGTCAAACGACGCGCAAGACTATCCCGCAGAGGCAGAGCCCGCCCCAGCTGCATCGGGCGGAGGCTACAAAATCTGCATTCGCGTGAACGCGGATGGGACGTTTTCCGTCTACAAGGAGGATGTCGCAGAGGGAATGAAGGAAGGCGAGCCCGCTGCACAGGGCGAAGCCGGAGCCCCGATCTCCGATTTCGGCGATGCCTTACGTGCGGCGATGCAGATTTTTAAAGAGAACCCGGTTGGCGACAGCGAGCAAGCGAGTTTTGATGCTGGGTTTCAGGGTAAAGGACCTAGAGTATAGGCCTTTCTACCTATTGCGGGGATTCGCCGCGAGTTGCGGCGAGTCTCTGCGGGTTTCTGAGAGCCGCCGCAGTTTTCGGCTCTTTCCGAGTTCCGGTTTCCGTGTTCCGGTTTCCGTGTTCCGGTTGTTTGTGCCCTAGCCGCGAAGCGCGGCATAGGCACGATGTCGCAGTGGGCTAAAGCTTCCCGAGGAGGGGAGTGCTGCATACCGGGGGGAATCCCAAGACGCAGCGCTACCGCGACCGCTCACACAGGGGGGAATCGTGCCGACACGCGAGCATTGGGCCATGGGCCAAGCCAGCACACAGCAGGACCGCGAGGTGGAGCGGGCCCGGAGCTGGTTTTATCACCGGTATGCCAACCGGCCGTACAAAACGCCACCGCCACGGCCTCCGGCCTGGATCAACGTGGAGTACGCCGACGGGCAAGTAGTCGTGTTTCTCGATCCACACCACGCAGGGAGGAGCGGACGATGAGCGAAGACTGTCACGAGAGCGGAGAGGACCAAGCACCCAAGCTAGAGGAGCCACAGGGCGAAGCTAAGCCGGATGCGCCAGAGCTGCCATGGGCCCGGATCACCGTGCGACAGATGCCGGGCAACGTCGTCAAGGTTGACCGCGAGTATCACCCGAAAGGGCAATGCAGCCCGGATGTCATGGCCCATGCCATCATGTTCAACCTGTGCGAGCACATGGAAACCCTGCTCACGAAAGAGCCTGCCGTCCAGGCGCAGGAGAGCATCAAGGCCTACACGGGCCCTCGCGGGCTGGAGGAGATGACGGGCCCGAGCGACGCCACGCACTAAACCACGGGCTGGGTTAGCTCAGGGGGAGAGCTGCTGTTTACGAAACAGCAGCTCGGGGGTTCGAATCCCT
>JACQHN010000247.1 GCA_016199015.1 Nitrospira defluvii | reverse complement strand
GCCACATCGCCGAGCTGGTCTAGTGGGACAGTTATTCCCCGCTGCCAATCAATGTTCGTCGGGTCTTTGGTACGATCTTGCCAATTGAAGTTGCGTGAGGACGTTTGGCAGGCGTGCTAATCTCTCCCTTCTGGGGTCGAAGGCATCCTTCTCGCCTTGATACGAATCACTCGGGCGTTTCATCCGGAATTGCCTTCTTCATAAGCTCGGTTTCGATCTGTTGGGCCCACGGCACCACGATTCCACGCCGTTCGCGCGTCTTGCGAATCAGGCTGAGATTGCGCGCGGTCGTCTCCGGTTCCCAGCGTTCCCGAATAGCGGGGAGCGCCTGCTCCAGGGCAGCAAAGGCCTGTGCCTCATTCATGCCGAGCACGCCGAGTTCCACGAGTGTGGCGAAGTCCCAATAATCCGGCTTGCCCGCCGCGATGCGTCGTTCTACCGCATATGCGACAACGGGAACCAGTCGGTCCCGCCGCGGATCAGGTGGATCCTTGAGTTCCATCAACGTCACCGCATTGACGCCCGGATACGCATCGCGCCAATCGGTTTCGAACCCGCGAAGATAGGCCCCTATCGCTTTGTTGAGCAGGCCGCGCGCTGCGAAGGTGTCGCCGAGCTTAGCTGCCGCATCCCAGCGATCCTTGTAGACTCGCCCGAGATTTCCGCATGTCTCGCTGGACGCACCGCGCTTCGCGATCAATTCCAGGAGCACATTCTCCGCGTCCTCTCCGCGTCCGGCGCGGTTCAGCGCCAACCCCAATTGTTCCTGGACCAAAGGTGTCGCCGCCAGCGGCTTCGACATCTTTGCTGCCAACGCGATCATGGCGTCCCACGCCTTGATCGCGCGGTACGAGAGGTAGAGGTCGATGACGACACCCCCCTCGGCATCCGCCAGACCGCCAGGTAATGTGGCAAGCTCGGTCTCGATCGCTTGCAGGGACTCCCGTCCAGACTTGCGCGCATTCGCTAACCGTTCCTTCAATTGCCACGCATACTCCACACGATCGCGAAAGACATCGGTCTTCAGCCGCTGGATGTCCGGAAATCCATCGATCAGCTGGAACACTGGGCTGTCGGCAAGCCCGCCGCGGGCAGCGAGCAGCTTTTCCGCCAACGCCTGCCGGTCTTTGATCGCCGCGGTTGGCTTCCCATCAGGGCCGAGCTTGTAGGGCATCGCCCTGAGCGGGGCGACATCGAAAGGCAGCACCCCACTGCTGTCGGCAAAGACCAGCACCGTACTCGATGGCTTGACCCCGTGCCGCAAGCCCAACTCGTAGAACACATTGGCATTGGCGCCTGTGAGGTCAGCGACGGCATAGTCGCACAGAATCAGCCGCTCGAACATCGGCTTGTGAATGATGCCCCCAGCCACTTCTTCGTCGGCGCGCAACGGCTCAAGACCAGCCGTTTCGATTGCGGGCGCGATCAATTCGGTGTACACGGCGTCGAAATCGACGATGCCGCCGCCGAGGCTAGGTTTGCGGCCAAAGGGCATCAGCACAAAGCAGAGTGGGTGGGGCGTCGTCAATTCGGGACCCTCCGGACATGCAACCGGAGCGCGGGCCGGTACACTTTGGCCTGGCTGCTCAATGACGTATCATAGTACATCCGCCCGCCCTCACATAGCGTGTTGAACGTATTCGTGCGGACCGAACGCACTGGGCTGTCCAACAACGAAAAGTCTCAGCGCAGCAGGGCTATGCCGCGCAGCAATTCACGATGCAAGGTGCGCAAACCACGGTTGCGTGAATGCCCGCAACTAAGCAGCCTAGGCACCGTTTTCAGATACCCCTCGTAGGCAAAACGTGGCGTCGCCGGCACCATGAATAATGCGAGCCCCGCCTTCATCGCCCGTTGGTCGCCATTCAACGCCGCGACAACAGCCAAGTCGCCGGCTACCCAAAATTCCGCCGCATCGCTCTCACGCAGTTGGGCTGTCAATTGTTCCTGTACTCGCCGCAATTCCTCGTCGATGTCGACTCGATCTCGATTACGGGCGCGCTTGCCCAGTGTCGCGCCAACCGGTTCCGGTGCATCTGCCATCAGGCGCGTCAGCAGGCGGTTGAGCGCGTTGTAAGAACTGAGGATGCCGTAACGCTGCTCGAGCCTATACCCGCAATCGTACTCTTTCGTGGCTTCTGCGAGCCGCCCCTGTTCCCGAAAAGTACCACCCAGGGTACCGTGCAAATCCGCCAGGCTCGCCGCGGCAATTCGGATCCCTGCCATAAGCGTCTCTGCCGCGGCATCGAGCTTGCCCGCCTTTCGTTGCAACTGGGCCTTGCGCTGCAAGGCCTTTATGCTCGCATGTCCCAATGTTGCCTCCAATTCTCAATCAGGTGTTGAAGTTCGCGATCTCCAGGATAGGCTCGCCAGTCACCGCGCTCACTGATGCCCATCAACCGCGCAATGACGGGCTTCAAGCGGGCCAGCTCGAGCTCGGTGGATTGTTCATTCAACCGCGCAAGATATGCCAGCGATTGATCGGATGCCTCAACGTAGAGATATGGCTGCCTGCACACAGCCGCAGTCAAAGCAGCG
>JACQHN010000245.1 GCA_016199015.1 Nitrospira defluvii | reverse complement strand
GAGGCATCCTTGAACAGGATGTTGACCGACTGAGCGGCGAGCCCGCCCGCCGTCAGGCTTGTCGTAGCGGCATATCGGCGGTTGTAGTAGAAGTCTTCGTGAATAATGCGGGCTAGGGCGTCTCGTCTCCTCACTCGATGGTCATGATGTGCGCTCGGTACTCAACCTTGCAGTCTCGGCTTAATTCAACATATGAGGGGCCTATGCCTATGCGGATGACTCAGACTGTTTCTCTGATGGGAGTGCTGGCGTTGATAGGGTTGCTGCTAGGCACAGGGGGAGAAAGCGTGGCGACCGGCACAGAGTCGATGCCGGAAGGAAAACCTGAACCGCCACCGGTGCAGCGACCTAAAGACCCGGAAGTGAAACCGAAAGAGCCTGATTCGAAATCGAAAGACTCAGACTCAAAGCCGGTCGAGCAAAAAACAAAAGAGGCCGACGTCAAACCCAAAGAGGCTGAGATCAAAGCCAAGGAACCGGAAAACAAGCCGAAGGACGCAGAGCCTAAAACGAAAGAACCACCGGTCAAGGCCAAGGAATCTGAACACAAGGCCAAAGAATCCGAAAAGGCGAAGGAAGCGGAACAGAAACTTAGAGAGTCGGAGACGAAAACCAAGGAGTCCGACGTGGCGCCCGAAAATCCCTGTCCTGCCGTGGCCCATGCGGCAGAGCCGAAGGCAGCGACTGAGGCGCCTGTTGCACCCGCTGAAAATACTGCGGGAGAGCGCCCCAAGGCGGCGGAGCCCGAGCCCAAGAAGCCGATACGCTCATCCATGGTGACGGCCAAGCTTGCCCTCATGGCTGACCCGAGACTGTTTCCCTATGAGATTGAGGTGGACGCCAAGGACAAGGATCTCGTGTTGCTTGGGAAGGTCTCGCAGGAGTCGGATAAGAAGGTGGCCACGGATATCGTGAGATGTCTTGAAGGCGTGCATGCGGTGGAAAACCGTCTGAAAGTCGAGTCGGATGCGACGCATGGCCTCGTCGCAGAACGAGACAAGGTGCTCACCCAACTAGTGAAAGAGCGGTTCGAGAAAAGCAAAACCTTGCAATCGGTGAAATTCGATGTAAAAACCGAGGATGGCATTGTCACGCTGGGTGGAAACACGCGGTTTCAAATCATTGTACTGGAAGCGGCTCAGGCGGCCCGACAAGTTCCGGGCGTGCGGGCCGTCAATACCGATGCAGTGCGTTTGGTCGCCGGAGAATAGGATCATCACATGAGCGGATTGACAGAGGGAGTCCGAGACGCAGTCTGCTGAGGGTATGGAATCACAGCGCGTCAGCGGAAGGGCAGGACGCCCGAATGTGAAGTGGTCGCCGCATCTGTTGACGCGCGACTTCACGCTGGTCTGGTGGGGCCAGATGGTCTCGCAAGTCGGCGATGGTGTGTCCAAGCTCGCCTTACTCTGGTTTGTGTATTCCATCACCGGGTCTCCGCTCAAGACGACCATGATCGGGCTGCTGCAGACCTTGCCGCCCATTTTGTTCGGTCCCTTCATCGGCGTGGTTGTCGATCGTGTCCCCAAGAAGCTCCTGTTGATCAGCAGCGACCTCATCCGCGCGGTGGTCCTGGGCGTGATTCCCTGCCTGATACCGGTGGAGTCGTTCAACATCGAGCGACTGTATCTCATGGTGTTCGTCCATGCCGTTGCCTCCGCGGTCTTCGGTCCCGCATTGACCGCGGCGATCCCGTCGTTGGTCTCCCGCCATGAATTTACCGCGGCCAATGCGTTGCTGCAGACGACGACCAGTATCGGCATCATCGTCGGGCCGGCGCTGAGCGGGGTGGGCATTGCGACCATGAGCTCGCAAGAAGTGCTCTGTGTGAATGCGGTCAGTTATGTCGTCTCAGCGGCCTGTTTTCTCTTCGTTCGGTTTCCGCGGACTGAATCGTTGCCGACCGGCGAGGCCTCTCTGGCCGGGACGTTTCGCGATGTCATCGAGGGCTTTCACTATGTGCTGCGGCGGCAACGGATCATTCTCATGTTGATCGGGGCCGCGTCGATGTATACCTTTGCAACGAGCGCGTTCAGCACGCTGTTTCCCGTGTTCGGGAAGAAACTGTTGGATCTCGGTCCCATCGAGGTCGGGTATCTGTGGTCCGCATTCGGTGTCGGGCTGTTATTGGTCTCGCTGGGCCTGGTATCTCTGTCGGCTTGGACGCTTCCTCAGCGCATTCAGCTGATGGCGGTCTCGAGTTTTATCAGCGGCCTGGCTCTGCTCGGGTTAATTCTGACGTCGAACCGGCTGGTGGCGGCGGCGCTTATGGTGATCATCGGCATGGGCGCTGGAACGCTCACACCGGTGGCCTGGGGCGTATTGCAGGAGATTGCGCCGACGTCGCTGTTGGGGCGGGTGCTGGCGATTTACAATCTGGGGGCGATGACCTCGGCTATTGCCGGCATGACGATCTTTGGCTGGGTGACGCAGGAGTTCGGTGAGCGTCCCAGTGTATTTGGTATCGGGGTGGGTCTCTTCCTGTCAGCACTCGTTTCAGCGCGGGTGGTGCGGTGGATACGGACCAATTGGACAGGGGCGAGTCTCCACTCGGAGGAAGAAGCAGATCGGCCCGTCGCGATGGTCACGCAGCCCACGAGTCATTGAGGCTGGTCACGATAGCGATTGATCGACCTGGTCTGCTCCTGAGAGTGGAGAAAAAGTGAAGAGGTATCAGGCAAAAACAGGGCGATGCGGGAGGTCGCAGCTGCGACTGTGAATCGTTTCGCGGATGAGCCTGAGATTGCGGGAGGAATACGTGGAAGAAATCATCAACGTCAATGATCGATTTTATATCCTGGCCAGTTCGTCGATGGCGGATGACCGTACGCGCGTGCTCAAGCATGGTGAAACGTTCGGCGTTTTTGACCGGTACGGCGACATTCAACCGGTGGGCCGCGGAACCCAGGGACTGTTTCATCAAGGGACACGCTTCTTGTCTCGACAGGAATTGTTTCTGAACAACGATCGGCCGATGCTCCTGAGTTCCATGGTCAAAGAAGACAATGCCTTGCTGGCCGTGGACCTCACGAATCCGGATTTGTATCGGGATGGTCGCATTGCCATTCCGCGCGGAAGTGTCCACGTCTTCCGGTCGCGCTTTCTCTGGAACGGGGTGAGCTACGAGCGTTTTCGCCTCTCGAACTACAGTCTGTCGGCGGTGAAGATGACCTTGTCGATCCGCTTTGAAGCCGACTTCGCGGATATTTTTGAAGTGCGCGGGAAGAAACGAGCACGGAAGGGCACGCTGTTGCCGAATGTCTTGGAGAAGGACCTGTTGGTGCTGCGCTACGAAGGTCTTGACGCGGTGACCCGGGAGACCAGAATTCATTTCACTCCAATACCCCAGGAGGTGACGGCCTCGCAAGCGACCTTTGACATCGAACTCGATCCGAAGGGGGAAGCTGCGGTGGCGGTGATTGTGGCGTGCGATCTGTCTCAGGACTCGCGCACGTTCTTAGCCTATGATGCGGCCATGGCTGAAGCCGGGCTGGCCTTTGGGGCGGAGCAGACGCAAGATTGTGCCATTCAGACGTCCAATGCCCAATTCAACGCCTGGTGGAATCGTTCCTTGCTGGATGTGTGCATGATGGTCACAGACACACAAGAAGGTCCGTATCCTTACGCCGGGGTGCCCTGGTTCAGTACGCCGTTCGGGCGGGACGGCATTATCACGGCCTTGGAGTGCTTGTGGATTAGACCGGAATTGGCGCGCGGCGTCTTGGCGTATCTCGCATCCACCCAGGCCACGGAAGTGAATCCGGCACAGGACGCCGAGCCTGGAAAGATTCTCCATGAAACGCGCAAGGGCGAGATGGCGGCCTTGGGAGAGATTCCATTCGGGGTCTACTATGGCAGCGTCGATTC
>JACQHN010000227.1 GCA_016199015.1 Nitrospira defluvii | reverse complement strand
GCGAAGGGCATCACGATCAAACGAGGGCATGTGACCACTCAGTATGTGCGCTGGACCGAGGACCGGAGCCCTCCCCTGGCTGTTCAGGCGGAGTGAGCCCTGTGAACGTGGGCACGGCATAGATTCATGTGGAGGAGGATCTTATGGTGAAGAAGCGCAAGACCCCGGCGGTACGATCGGCACGTGCAGGGCGCACAGGCGTGGCGTTCGAAGATCTCACGGTGGGCGATATTCTGAATAAGCGTGTGCAATCGGCCCCTCTCGACATGAAGGCTGATAAGGTGGCGGCGTTGCTGTTGAAGGGGGGCGGCGCGGTGCCGATCGTGGGCAAGGCGAAACAGCTGTTGGGAGTGGTGAGCGAACACGATCTGTTAGTGGCGCTCGATGAGGGGCAGGTGTGGAGCGCCCAGACGGCGAAAGACATCATGAGCGGGAATCCCTACTCGGCGCGGACAGAGACCAATCTGGCCACCCTGGTGCATGTCTTGACGGAGAGTGATCTCATGTCGGTACCGGTCGTGAACGCGCAGAATCGATTCGTGGGTGTGGTGACACGTCGTGATGTGGTGCGGGCAGCGCTCCAGCGTCGCGCGGGACAGCAGGCGCGAGGGCGGGCGTGAATTGACGTGCCATCTGTGACGCGAAAGGAGGCCCTATGCGCCGTATTGATCTGCTCACGCAGGCCTGTGACCCAAAAACACTCACGGTCGGTCAACTCATGCAAGATGCGTTGTTCACCTGTACGCCCCGCACGGATGCGCTCACGATCGGCCGTCTGATGACGAGACAGAATTTCGGCGGATTGCCCGTGATGGGAGAGGACGGCACGCTCGTCGGTCTCGTGACGGAGTACGATCTCCTGCAAGCCATGATCGAAGGGCGGGATCTGCGCAAAGTGCTGGCGACGGAGATCATGACGACCCAGCCGCTGACGGCAGGGGAATCCATGACGCTGGAGGAGGTGGCGAACCTGTTTCAGGATCGGTATGTGACGCGCCTGCCCGTGGTGCGGGACAAGAAGCTCGTCGGCATCGTGGCCAGGCGTGACCTGCTGCACGGGTATATGAAGGCGTCGGAGTACTGGTCGTAATCGCATGCTGGACAACAGTGGGGCGCATGGCACGGCGTGCCATGCGCACGTTCCGGTGGGTCGTCCTCGGTGCCCTGGTGATCGGTATCGCGTTCCTGTTCGGGGAGGGGCATATGACTGGCTGGGCAGCCGAAGCCCAGTCTCCCTGCGCCATCCACTATCCGAGCGATCAACGGATCGCCTGGCACTGTCGGCGCCTTCAGAAGGGGGAAACCCTGGAGAAGTTGTTCGGTCAGCGGTGGGTCGACGTGGCGCGATTCAACCGTATCGATTGACGGCATGCGCAGCCAGGACACGAGATCAGGTTCCCGATCCGGCTCGATGATGTGGTGGATTTTGCTCCGCTGCCAAGCCGGTATCCAGCCGGAGAGCGCGAGGCGCAACTCATTGTGGTCGATCTGACAGAACAGTTCCTCGGGGCCTATGAGCAGGGGCTTCTGCGATTTGCCATCCCGATTGTGTCCGGGGAACCGGAGAATGAAACCCCCGTGGGCGAGTTTCGGATTACGGCCGCCCACCGTGCGCATCAATCCTCTCTCTATAGCATCGAAGGGACAGATGTGCCCTATCCGATGCAGTATGCGTTACGGTTTTACGTGAATGCGGAGGGTGTCAGCTATTGGATGCACGGTCGTGACCTGCCGGGGTATCCGGCGTCTCACGGCTGCATCGGCCTTGCCGATGAACAGATGCAGTTGCAATATTATGGGGTGCCGGCCCAGCCGAGGCTGGACGATGCGAAGAGATTGTATGCGTGGGTGGTAGAAACTCTGACCGACTTGGGAACTGTGCTGCCGCTATCGAACGGACCCCGCGTGGTCATTCGCGGCAGCGCTCCGAAGCGCAGCGGGACAGGGCGAGCCATTCCTTAGCGGGCAAGCCGGTTTCGGCTAACAGGATAGAGAGCGATCCCGACGATCGCGATCAAACAAAACAGAGCGCCCGCATAGAAGGTGAACGCAGCACCCAACTGATCCCATAGGAGCCCTGCCACCACACTGGCGATGAGCATCGCCAGCCCGCAGGCCAGGTTGAAACAGCCGTAGGCCGTCCCGCGCAGATCGGCGGGCGCCGTGTCCGCCACCATGGTGGCCAGCAAACCCTGCGTCATCCCCATGTGAAGGCCCCACAATGTGACGCCCAAGAGCATCACGCTCCAGTGCGCCTGTATGGCCAAGATCAGATCGGCTGCAATCAGGACTGCCAGGCCAAGCGTGAGGAGGTTTGTGTGGCTCATCTTGTCGGAGAGCCGGCCGAAGGGATAGGCCGAGGACGCATACACGAGGTTCATGGCAACCATGACGAGGGGAATCAGAGCGAGAGGAATGCCTCCTTGTTGGGCGCGCAGGACGAGGAACGCTTCACTAAACCGAGCCAGCGTAAAAATGGAACCGATGCCCATCACCCACCAATAGGCAGGTCCCAAACGTGCGAAATTCTCCCAGGTGATCGGGTTGGCTCTCTGTGTACCCTGACGGGACTGCGGTTCCTGTACGCCGAACAAGAGGAGCGCGACGGCCATCATGCCAGGCACAACGGCCACCCAGAAGACGGCCCGGAAATCGTTTGCCCAGAGCAGCATCAGCCCCACCGCGAGCAAGGGGCCGATGAAAGCCCCGACCGTATCGAGCGATTGTCGCAAGCCAAACGCTGCGCCACGGAGGTGCGGCGGCGCGATGTCTGCTACCAACGCATCGCGTGGCGCGCCCCGCACGCCCTTCCCGACTCGATCCAGCAAGCGGGCGGTCAACAGGATGCCGATATCCGGAGCCACCGCGAACAGGGGCTTGGTCAGCGCGCCCAAAGTGTAGCCAAACAAGGCCAGTCCCTTCCGTCTGCCGAGATAGTCGCTCAACGTTCCCGAAAAGACTTTGACCACGAGGGCCAGGGACTCGGCCAGCCCCTCAACAATGCCGACCGCGATAGTACCGGCTCCGAGTGTGGTGACCATGAACAACGGCAGCAAGCTGTGAATCATTTCCGAAGAGATGTCCATCAACAGGCTGACAAAGCCCAGCACCCAAATGCCGGACGGCATCTGTCGGAGTGAGGTGTTTGGAGAGGCGCGTTGCATCAAAGCGTGCGAGGATGCTGACCAGTACTTACATTGTGTGACGGGGAACGTACATGATGACGGCCATGCCTATCAAGCAGATGACGGCTCCAATGAGGTCGAATCGATCTGGCTTGGTCCCATCGGCGCCCCATCCCCATAACAGGGAGAGGATGATGAACATCCCGCCATAGGCCGCGTACACCCGTCCGAAATGAGCGGTTTGCAACGTCGGAATAATGCCGTAGAGGATCAACAGCATCGCGCCCGCCGCCGCATACCCGAACGGTTTCCCTTCGCGGAGCCACAGCCAGACGAGATAGCCGCCGCCGATCTCACAGAGTCCGGCGATGACGAAAAGACTGATCGACAAGGGGAACGACATCGCTGCCTCCTCACGATAAAGAATAGGCGTTTCAGGTATCGTGATTTCGGCAGCGACTATGGCGGATTGTGGTTCAGTTGTCCAACTGTCGCCGCGCGGTTCGGCAAGCATTGACCTGAACGGATCTTTCCACCTTCCAGTGGGTCATTCTGTGGTCCGATCCTGATGAACGCCTTGTC
>JACQHN010000230.1 GCA_016199015.1 Nitrospira defluvii | reverse complement strand
TCGCCGAACTCCCGGTCCACCTCCACCCGATACTCCCGTTCATGCCCATGCTCGACCCGCAAGATGTCATTGACGATGTCGCCGTCGTTCGTCAGAAGGATGAGGCCGGACGAATCTTTATCGAGCCGCCCGATCGGAAAAATCCTGGCGGTATGGCCGATCTCAGCGATGATGTTCCGTCGTACGTGCAATTCAGTGGTCGTCGTCACACCGACAGGCTTGTGATACTTGATATAGACAGGACGATTACCGCGCTGGAGAACCATGCCATCGCGCGCGACGAGGTCCAGCGTCGAGACTTGATCGCCGAGCTTGGCCACCCGGCCGTTGATCGTCACCCGCCCCTCAGCAATCAGCCGATCGGCTTCTCTTCTTGAACACAGGCCTTGTTCGGTGAAGAATTTATTGATGCGCATGGCGGAGCGCAAGAACGAAGGAGATTATTTGCGCGAAACGTGTCTCGTCTTGCCGCGAAATGTTCAATGCACAATGCTCAATTGAGCACTGAGCATTGAACATTGAGCATTATGGAGGGAGACCATCAGCCATAGGTTATTCGATGAGGTACGAACGACGCTTTACAATGTGAGAGTCAATGAACGCGCCGACCGGCACGGACCCGTCCGAGCATACGATAGATCAGCCGGGCGATGCTGAATTGGGGAGCAACAAACCCTTCGATGGGGGCAATCTCGCTGATGTCCATGCCCACGATTCCCGGACCGTTCGCCAGCGCAGTCACGAGGGCGAGGGTATCGTACCAGCCCAACCCACCTGGTTCCGGCGTTCCCAGCGCCGGCACGAGCGACGCATCGAGACCATCGCAATCAAACGTGAGATACACCGGCCCGGTGCAGGCCGCCAGGATGTCGGGAATCCACCGAGCGGCGCGCCCCTCATAGGGGCCGGACGGATCCAAAATCGAGGCGGCAAAAAAGGTCTTGATCCGCGGGGTCTTTTCGATCAGCTCAATTTCTTCCTGGCTGATCGAACGGATGCCGACCTGTACCAGCGACAGACCGTCTTGAACCACACGTGCCATCACACTGGCATGACTGTAGGGATTGTCTTGGTACGCCTGGCGAAGGTCGCCATGGGCATCGATCTGCAGGACACACATCGTCGGGTAGGTCCGCGCATGCGCACGAATGGCGCCCAACGCACCGGTATGCTCACCGGTCAAGGTGACGAGAAACTTTCCGCGGCCGACATGCGGCTGCACGAAGTCTTGAATGGCCTGCACGGCCGGCCCATCGACCAGACCATCCAGGTGCAACGTCGCAGCGGTGGCCACGCCACCCCACTCCCGGTAGGGCTCGTACCGCAGTGTCTCATCGTACAGCTCGACTTGCTGGGATGCTTCAATGATAGCGGAGGGACCTCGATCCGATCCGAGGATATAACTCGACGTGTGCTCGTAGGGGGCTGGGAGTACGTAGACCCCAGCTTGATCGGGATGACACCAGGGTTCGTCGATCCCGAGAAAGTTGTCCTGTTGCCCAAGCCACCCGAAGGGGAGCGTCATAACCGCCTGCCGCTAGCCCGGATTATTCATGAATGCCGTCGCGAGGCGTTCGAGACTGAAGCCCGCCGGGGTTTCTCGCACGTAAGGCCGACGTAGGCGTACTTGCAGTCCGTCGAGGAGGCCGAACGAGAAAAGCCCCGCCGGGTGAGAGGATCGGACGACGTAGCAGGTATTCATGAATAGTCCTGGCTAGACCTGGTTCCGAAGGCTCTTGGGAATGTTTTCCGTGGGAATAAACACCGCAAGAGCAATGACGCAGGTCCACCGATGAGGCCGGCCGACCGCGGATTGCGTGATGTTCAGCGTCCGCACGATCTTCCCACCCATCTTGAACACCTGCTCGCGCTCTTTCCAGGCTACATCGGGATCGAATTCGATCCCTTGCGTGGTGGCCAGCATCTGAGCGGCCAGGTCCTCGGTGTATTCACCGGACTCCTCGTCTGTTTCTCCATAGGCATGGTGCTCGGAGAGATAGCCGTAGGTATCGCGGTCGGTTGGAATAGCCAAGCCGATCGACGCGGAGATTAACCGATTACGCTCGTTGGTCTCCGACCTCGCCATGACGCAGAACGTGATTTCACCGGGATTTAGGAGTTTCTCGCCCCGCTTGCGCGGAAGGATTTTACAATTGGGGGGGAGAATCGAGGACACACTGACGAGGTTGCAGTACGCCACGCCGGCGCTACGCAAGGCCTGCTCGAACGCGGCCAACTTTTCCTTGTGCACCCCGACGCCCCTCGTCAAAAACATGTGTGTTGGTACCATGTACGTTTCCTCTCCATCCCTCGTCGAAATCACTCCAACATGAGTGTTCGAATGATTGTGACAGACCTTGCCGAACGCGCTTCATCACGCGGCAATACGCGCGGAAGTTGTATCAAGTTTGTGGGGTATCCGCAATATGGCCGCGCGGCTTTTTTTGTATCGCGACCCGGCTTCATTCGGGTCGGCGGAGGTTCAGCACCAACAACTTGGGTTCCGTCATGTCCTCGATGGCGTAGCGAACGCCTTCACGACCGATCCCTGAATCCTTCACGCCTCCATAGGGCATGTGATCCGCACGGAACGTCGGAATTTCGTTCGCCAAGACTGCGCCGACCGCAAGCTGCTCGAATGCCTGAAAAATGCGCCCGATGTGTTGAGTGAAGATTCCGGCTTGCAGACCGTACTCAGACTCATTCACGGCCTTCAGCACCGTCTCGAACTCGCGATAGGGAGTCACCGTCACCAACGGACCGAACACTTCCTGGCAGGATACCTTCATCGTGCCGGTCACCTGGGACAACACCGTCGGCCGCACGACCGATCCCGTTCGGCCCCCCCCCGACAGCAGCCGGGCGCCTTGTGCGACGGCTTCTCCAATCCAGCCTTCAATCCGCTGAGCCGCTCCCGCATCGATCAATGGACCGACCACCGTGCGCTCGTCGCTTGGATCTCCAGTCTCCAACTGTTGCACCCGAGCCACTAGATGATCGGTAAAGGTCGCCGCAACTGACTCGTGGACAAAGATCCGTTGCACCGAAATACACGTCTGGCCGGCATAGCTAAACCCTCCGGTGACACAGCGCTGCGCCACATAATCCAGATCGGCGTCCGGCTCGACGATCACGGCAGCATTGCCGCCCAACTCCAAGACGACCTTTTTCTTTCCGCATTTGGCCTTCAACATCCAGCCCACGGGGGCACTTCCGGTGAAGCTGAGCAGTTTGAACCGGGAATCGACGACCAGTTGTTCGGCCACCGTATTATTGCACGGCACCACATTCACCGCACCCGGCGGAACACCGGCCGTCATGAGTAGTTCACCCAGCAACAGCGCCGTGAGGGGAGTCTGCGGAGCCGGCTTGATGAGAATTGAGTTGCCCGCCGCCAAAGCCGGAGCCACTTTATGGGCCACAAGGTTGAGCGGAAAATTAAACGGCGTGATGCCCAGGATCGGCCCGATGGGAAACCGCCGCGTCATCCCCCAGTGCGACTCCATGCCGGGCGACCAGTCCAGCGGCACCACCTCGCCACCAATTCGTTTCGCTTCTTCCGCCGCAATCGAAAAGGTCTGGATGGCCCGGCCGACTTCCCGACGCGCATCCGTCACGGGCTTACCGGCCTCGGCGGTCATCGTACGCGCAAACTCCTCCTGCCGCGCCTGAAGCGCGTGGGAAGCCTTCTGGAGGATGGCGGCTCGCGCATAACTCGACAGCCTGCGCATCGCCGCAGCACCTTCGACGGAGGACTGCACGGCCCTCGCCGCCTCCGGCGGACCGGCCTGACAGACATGGGCAATCGTCTCGCCTGTATAGGGATTTCGTACGGGAGCAGCTGCCGTGGTGTGAGACCACTGGCCGCCGATCAGAAATGGACGTCCATCTTCCAACGGACTAACTCCAGGGGAGGGAGAATCGTTATTGTACTGATTCCATGGGAGGCGTGGCCTGGGCAGCGGCGCGAAGCGCCTCTTCAGCACGTTGAGCTGCCACCGCCTTGGCGATCAAGTCTTCGGTCCCCCAATCCTGAACCGCAGCCAAGCTGAACGCTTCGTAGGTCGAGACCCCGTGGCACATCGGACAATCAGGCATGGGAACCTTCTGGCAAAACGCCTCATTCAAACAAGACATGCAGACCCACAGATCCGGCTCCCCTGCCTTCGCAGGCACAGACCAAAAGGCTTGTTTCAACCCCATAGTGCGGTTTCCTCTTTCCTGGCTAAACGATGGTTCTAGTCACGATCCCGATCATGCGGAACCTCTGTGCGTGAGACGCATTATTTTTGTTTCACACCTGGCGGCGAGAGCAGCTTCTCGATTTCTTCCTCGAAGGCCTCGAACGGAAAGGCGCCGGGAATCGCAATGGCCGGATCTTTGGTAGTCGGCTGCTGCGTCGTGCGCATCAGAACAAAGCCGGGCGTCCCGTGGAACCCCCAGGAGTTCGCTTCATCCCGATCTCGAAAGATCGCCTGCACATGCGGGGCATCACGCAAACATTGCCGGAATGTCGCCTGATTGAGACCGATCGCTTTGGCATGTTGCGTATAGCTGTCCGCATCCAACCGTCCGTCGGCGGAAAATAGGCGATCGTGCATCGGCCAGTACGTCCCCTGGTCCCCGGCACAACGAGCCGCAAGGGCGGCCGTGAGCCCAGGGCCTTGATCGGCGCGAGGATAATCCTTGTAGAGGAACCGCACCTTGCCGGTGTCGACATAACGCGCCTGAATCTTGGGCCAGGTTTCCTTGAAAAACTTGAGGCAATAGCCGCAGGTGAAATCTGAATATTCGATCATCGTCACAGGCGCATCCACCTTGCCCCGCATCCGACTGTCGACCGCCGGCACACTCGCAGCCACCGCGGCACCGGCCATGAGCAGCAGAAGGGTGAACGGCGCGGCGCCCCGCAACAACCAGGCGGTCATGCCGAGGCACTCTTGGCACGGCTTCGTTCCAACAATCCCACCATGAGCAGGGGCCACACAAGCGTCGCATCGCTGAGGACCTCGGCGAAACGTCCTCCTTCGGCCGGCGGCACGAACTTGCCCCATGAGATACCTTCTTGATAGGTGCACCCGCTCAACCCTCCCCAGTAATCTGGTTCAGGACAGATCCGGACTCCATAGTGGAAACGTGGCGGTTGCACGTTGAGCCCAAGGCGCGCATTGCTGATCTCAATGTAGGGCGCCACCTGTTGGGCCCAATTGCGAGGAACCCCGCCGCCGATCGTGAAAATGCCCAGCCGCTTGGAGCCCAATATTTCTTCCGCATAGTGATTCAGGTCGAGATAGGGATTAAAGACCGGGCAAGTCTGATGCAGGGCACGCAAGACCGCAAGATCCCCGCCCTCCTTGGTTTGGCTGCGAGCCCGATCGATATGTTTGCCCATGGCCCATGTGCCCACATCGAGGCCCATCTCGGAATCGGTGAATGCGGGGATATAGACCGGCACGTTTTTCAGATAGGCACTCTTGAGAATGCCGGGGCCTTCGAACTCGTCCGTCAACGTCTTGCCCAGCTCCCGAGTCAAGAGGCACGAAGACAGGGGTTGGTCGGAATTGATGCGCTTTAATGTCAGTGAGACGACATGCTCGACATAATTGAGATTGGACTCCATTTCGAGGGTGTCGTACACACGATTGTAACCTTTCCGAAATAACTCTTCGTCGCTGTGGGAGGCGTCGTGACGGTAGTGGAGCTTGCCCACCGATTCGCTCAAGCCATGCGCGACCAGCGCGCCGGTCGAGACGATCGCGTGTACCATGCCACGATCGATCATCGTGCTGATGATCTTGCCCATCTTCGCAATGGTCATCGCGCCCGAGAGCGTCAACACGACCTTACAATCGGCATCATCGATCATGGCCGCGAGTGTTTCGTAGGCCTCACCGAGCCGCCGCCCGCCGAACGCCGTCTTTCGCATCGCTTCCAGCAGTTCCGAAAAAGAATGAATCTTCTCGGGATCGAGAGGCTCTAGGGCCTCCAAACCATCCGTGGCACCGTCGTGAAACTCCCGTCCTGCCATGATGAGAACCTCCCGAAAAAATCAACCTTCCGACTAGGGAGCTCATTTTATACACAACCGACCGTCGCGGGGTCAATTCAAGCCCGAGGAGCCACCGCGGTCACATCGGGTGTTTGTGACACCCCGCACGCCGCGAGAGCCGGCGGCACACCCGTCACCTTATGATGAATACGCTGCACGGACGAGACGCGCTGGAGAAGAAAGCCAGATGAAAGAAATCCGTCAGCTTCGAATACTGCTGACCAGGGTAAGCACCATGGCGGTGACAAACATGAGGCTGATCCCGACAAACATGCCCACGGCCACCTGCAAGCGCCGCGTCGCCGTGTATGCCATGACGGTGAGAGAAAGAATCACATACAGCAGCGAACCCGCCGCCAGCGTGTAAAAGCAGATGGAGAAGTATGGGGACAAGCCCTGACCGCTGAGAAAGGTTCCGACACAGGTAGGAACCCCGGCGATCAGTCCCAGCAGAAACACATCACGCCACGAGATCGGCGTTTTTCCTGCCGCGCCCACAATACCGAATCCCTCGGTGCCGTTATGCAGGCCAAAGCCGGCCACCAACAATGCGCTGAGCGTATACTCACCGCTGGCGTAACTGGCGCCGATGGCGAGGCCCTCCCCGAGATTGTGCAGCCCCATCCCCACCGCAATCATGTAGGGCAGCGACAGGACCCGGCTCCCAGGGCGACCTCCGAACACCTGGCTGGATTCCAACGCGACTAATCCGACGAAACTGCCCCCGAGGCTGCCCAGAAACACCACCCACGAGACCGGATCACGTGCGCCTGTCTGCTCGGTCGCCTCGTGCATGAGATCGAAAAAGAGGTACACCAATATGCCGGTCGCCACGCCAATGAGCACGCCTTCCCAGGAACGCGGCAGCACCTTGCCGAGCAACAATGCGGCAAGAATCCCGAGATAGACCGGAATCACACCGGCAATTGCGCCCAGTCCAACCAACTCCAGCATGCAAGAGTTCTATCAGAACGCCCGGCGGGGAAGAAAGATCAGAGTGATGTATTCGCGCCAACGATGGACGGAAATCAGCGCAGGCGGCTAAATCGATTTAGGTCAGGATGCCACGATGCCATGGGAGGCATGCGTCATTCGGGACGCTTAAACGGAGGCAGGTAGCCAGAAGAAACCCGGGCGGGGTCTGAGAAAGCGCTTGAAGGAAGAATGTTTAAAAGGACATGCGTGGGTTAGATGACTAGCGGTGTGGTTTTCACCACCTCACAGTTCTCGCAGCGCGTGTGAAACCACCAGACCTCATTGGGGTCGAGCTCCTGCAATCGTAACGCGGCCGATTCCTCCTGCCAGGGCTCCTGAGATGCACCATCCCTTCCCGCAATTTTTACTCGTTCGCACCCCGTGCAGTGGAACAATACAGGGCGACCGAAGAATCGGTTCGGGTCTTCACCCGCCTCGTTTTCGTCTACAACGTGCACATGTCCCTCTACCTCACCTCGGCTGGCTGCATCCGCAGATCTCTTATAGGGCACCTCGCCAGAATGCGGAACTCGTAAAATCTGACAGTCTCGGACAGAAGATTACGAGGTCCAGAGGCGGGCAAGAATCGTCGCAACTCCGCCGAGAATCGATCAAGCCGTTGAAAACAAAGTGATATCCTGAAGGCCGCAGTCGGTGAGAGTAGTGCCTACAAGCGACGTGACTGCTGAATGTTCAGACAGGCATGGTTGTCGTTCGTCGACCCTGCGGGGAAAGGGGTTAGGAAGGGGCCAGAAACCCATGCGTCAGCGCGTATTTGATCAGCTCCGCGGTGGTGCGCAGGCTGAGCTGTTCCATGAGTTGAGCTTTATGAAATTCGACGGTTCGCGTCGAAATCTTGAGCCGAACCGCGATGTCTTTGACCGTCCGGCCTTCGGCCAACAATTGCAACACCTCGCGCTGGCGAAACGTGAGGGATTTTCTCTGTTGCGGCTGACCCGGCCCCGCCGCCAGCAACACATCGATCAGCTCCTTTGCGATCAGGGGCGTGATATACGTATGCCCCGCCCACACCGCCCGAATGGCCTGCTCCAATTCGTCGACTGCAGACCGCTTGAGCAAATAGCCCGACGCTCCGGCTTCAAACGCCGACCGGACATAGTCTGCATCGGCATGCATGGTGACGAAGATGACCTTAGTCGAGGGCTGAAGTTTTTTGAGTTGCGTCGCCGCATCGATGCCGTTCAGCAACGGCATCGACACGTCCAGGATCACAATATCGGGGTGCACTCGCTGCGCCGCCTCAAGGAGCGCCCGCCCATCCTCGACCATTCCCACCAGATCGCATTGATCTTCGAGGATGCGACGAAACCCTTCGAGCACCAGTGAATGATCGTCAGCCAACAGCACGCGCGGTTTAGACATGCGCACTCCCTGGAAATGGTACATGTACCTCGACATGCGTCCCGCGTCCCGGCGCGGTCATCACATCCAATGTTCCCTGCACCAGCCGCAACCGTTCCTTCATGCTCAGTAAACCGAGACGCTCCCGCGCCTGTGAGGCCTGCAGAGGATCAAACCCAATACCGTTGTCGCGGATCGAGAGGCTGATCATCCCCTCGTCACAGATCAATTCCACTTCGACCTCGGAAGCCTGGGCATGCCGAGCGACATTGCTCAAACTTTCCTGCGCAATTCGGTAGACGCAGGTCGCAAGATCGGTCGGCACAGGACTCACAGGATCACGATGAACATACACCGCCTGGAGCCCCGTACTGGCTGAAAAATCATCCACCAACCGGCGGACAGCTTTCGTGAGCCCCAGATCATCCAAGATGGAGGGATGGAAGCGGTAGGCCAGTTGCCGCACATCGTCCGAGACCATCGTCAATCGACCGGTGATCGACCGCACCATGCGCATAATTGACGCAAGGTCGCCCATCTCGTGCTTTTCAATCCGCCGCAGATCCATCGCTAACATGGCCAACCGTTGGTTCACGTCATCATGCAGATCGCGCGCAATGCGGCGACGTTCCTCTTCTTGTGCCGTCAGGAGTTGGCCTGCCAGCGCCCTGAGTTCTTCGCGACTTCGTTGTAACTCCTCCTGGCTCGCCTTCAATGAGGCTTCACTTTCCCGGAGCGATCGCTCCGTCTCCATTCGCTCTCCGATCTCTTCAACCAGCGACTGGTTCGCCAACGCCAGTTCGCGAGTGCGTTCATGGACACGGACCTCAAGCTCGTCATGGGCCTGGCGGAGCGCCTCTTCAATTTTTCGGCGCTGAAGAAAGTAGACGACCGGCACCCAGATCGCCGTGAGACTGAACAGCCGGTTGCTGATCCCCATCCAGAGCGGAACGTTGGGCAAGGTCACACCCAGGAACACATCCGATAGGGCGAGTACCGAACAGCCGCCGGCCACAATGAGAGGGACCTTTCGGTCCGGAAAGGCCAAGGAGAGCACGACCAGCCCGCCGTACAGCACACCGTTGCCAATACCCAGCGGAAGGTAGAGATCCAGGGAAAACAGTCCGATTCCCAGAACGACAATGGTGAGCAGCAGCAATCTGTGGGAGGGCTGTGTCATCGAAGGGCCATTATCCCTCTTCACAATGGAGGCTTCAAGCAGCCGCCTCAGCAATGGGCCCAGCCCTTTGGATGCCTGCCCAACCGTGTGATCCCAACAAGCTGCGCATGACGGCAAATGATGAGGCAGTTGG
>JACQHN010000236.1 GCA_016199015.1 Nitrospira defluvii | reverse complement strand
TGTCCATGGTGGCCATGGCCTGAGCCGCCGCCACGCAATCTTCTCGATCCTCCCACCCGAAGCCTAAATTCCATCGCGTCCGCCGACGATGGGGAAATCGCCCCATCAACACCGTTTCCGCCACCGTAAAGGGAAACATCTGCGCACTCTCCTGGGGGACGAAGGCCACCGTTCGTGCCGTCTCCTCCTGTGAGAGCCGAGTGAGGCTGGTCCCGAATAACGCGATGTCCCCTTGTTGAGGTACCGCGAGCTTGGCTAAAAGTTACAGCAACGATGTCTTCCCTGAGCCATTCGGGCCGACGATGCCGAGGATTTCACCTGGTTCGACAGGAAGAGTCACGTCGCGGAGCACCCAGCGAACATCCTGCGCGCGAGGTGTGCCGTAACAGAAATCCAATCCCTGCACATCGTAGGCATGGACGCTGCCCCGGTCAGAAGAAACCGCTGCATCAACCCTGGGGACGTGACCGAGGGGACTGCTCATGCCAACCGATCCTTTCGCCAGACCAACAGGTAGACGAAGAAGGGACCGCCGGCCAAGGCCGTGATGATCCCGACCGGGACTTCCGAGGGCACAAAGGCCGTGCGGGCAATCGTGTCGGCCACCATCAAGAACATCCCGCCGACCAATGCCGAGGCCGGCAGGAGCAACCGATGGTCTGCTCCCACCACGAGACGCACGGCATGAGGCACAACCATCCCGATGAACCCGATCATGCCGCTGAACGACACCACCGCGCCGGTCACCAGCGCCGACAATAGAAAGATGAACCGCTTGGTCCGTTCGGTGTCGATCCCCAGCGACCGCGCCGGTTCTTCACCCAAGGCCAGGATGTTCAACACACGGACTTGTTTGAACAGCAATACGAGGCCGATGAGTAAATAGGCCGAGAGCGCGGCCAGCACCGGATAGGCGGGCGCCGTGAGAGAACCCATGAGCCAGGCCATCATGCCGAAAGACCGATTCGGCTCCATGATGGACGTGATGAACATGATCAACGCGGAGAAAATCGCATTGAGGATGACGCCGGCCAAGAGCACCGAATGAATCGGCAATCGATCATACGTCGACGCCATCCGATAGATCACGAGCAGGGCCAGCAGGCTACCCACAAACCCACAGACCGGCAGGATCGACAGGGCGAGCACCGTGGTCCCGATTCCCAATAACACGGCCAATGCCACACCCAACGCCGCCCCGCTCGATACGCCGAGCACATAGGGGTCGGCCAGTGGATTCCTGAGCAGGGCTTGCAAGGCCACACCGACCGACGCCAGACAGACTCCCACCAGAAACCCCAGAAAGACCCGCGGCAGTCGTACTTGCAGGAGAATGACGCTGGTCGTGACGGCCGCCTCGTCACCGCCGACTGGAGCAAACAGCGCGGATGCGAAGACCTGAGCGATCTGGCCCAGCCCCACATATTGTGTTCCGAGTTGCAGACAGACCAGGGCAAGCAGGAGGGCCGCGATCGACAGGCCACTCATGATGACCCACCAGCGTGATGCGGTCAGCATCGCGCCTTGAAACGGCTGGTCATGCCCGGCGAGCTGAATAGATGGCGAGGACAACGGCGGCGAGGCCAGAGAGGGAGCGGGGGCAGGCGACGGGGAATGGCCGGCAGAGGGCATCATGGTCGTACAGGCGCCGCATCGGAGGAGAACGCCTCAGGATGGATTACCTTGGCGAGTTCTTCTAATCCCTCCATGACACGTGGACCGGGACGATTGAGCGCATTGGCCGAGACCTCACGCAGGCGGTTCTGCTGCACGGCGGTCAGGGTCGTCCAGCGCCGCCATTCCTGCTGTTCGCTGCGCGGAACCGTTTCCACCGAGCCCATCGGAAAGATCAGGACCTCGGGATCTTCTTTCAACACGGTTTCCATTGTGAGACGCGGATAGGGCGTCGAGGCTCCGGACGCGATATTGATGCCCCCGACCAGACCGATCATCTGGTGTATGTAACTGCCGGGGCCGACAGTGATCAGGGGCTGGCTATTGAGAACATAGAGCACTCGCGTACGCGGGAGGGATTCGACGCGGCTGCTGATGTCCGCCATCTGCTTTCGCATGGCGAGTGTCAGGGCATGGGCGATCGTCGAACGATCAAAAATTCGTCCGAGCTGGTGAATGTGAGAGAAAATGTTTTCTAACGAGCTGGCATCAAGCAGGAAGACCGGCACCTTGAGCTCATCCAATTTGGCAAGGACATTGGCGCGGTGAAACTCGCGTGGCGCGATGATCATGTCCGGCCGCAGCGCGATCAGAGATTCCAGGTTGGGGTTGGCATAGCCGATTTTTGGTTTGGCCGCCGCTGCCGCAGGAAAATCACAGAATTCCGTCACCCCGACGATCTGTTCATCCAGCCCCAGCGCGAACAGCATTTCCGTAATGCTCGGCGCCAGCGACACCACTCGCATGGGAGCTTTGGCGACATAGAGTTTTCTTCCCGCATCGTCGATGAACGTGCGCGGGGTGATGTTCGCCATGAACGGCATGCCCGTGAGGATGCCCTGTTGACGACGTTTCATCACGGTCAGATCCTCGGGAGACTCTCCGAGAGCCATGGCAGAGCAGACCAGCAGGACATAGCAGACGATTCCAGTGAATCCGGCTATGAACCGGCGACAGCAGGCGGTTCGATGGGCGCGCAAATAAAAAAATCCCCAGGGCCTAATTGGAACCCTGAGGATTGCACCCGCATCGTCATCCTCGCCTATTCCCCAGCCCACGAGGGAATAAAGGGTCTCTCCTTGGGCAGGTCTTCTGGCTTATGGTTCGTCCTACTCCCCGCGCCT
>JACQHN010000235.1 GCA_016199015.1 Nitrospira defluvii | reverse complement strand
TGCGAGAACAAAGCTGGCGGTTTTTTTCACCATCCTGCTAGATTTTGAACTGGGCATCATAAAGACCCGCATACACACCGCCGAGGCGCATGAGGTCCTCATGCCTGCCTTCCTCGACGATGGTGCCCTGCTCCACCACAAGGATGCGATCGACGTCATGCAGCGTCGCCAACCGATGCGCAATGATGAAGGTCGTCCGCCCCTTGGTCAAATCGTTCAGCGCTTCGCGAATCTTCACCTCCGTTTCAGTATCGATATTGGAGGTCGCTTCGTCGAAGATCACGATCGGCGGATCCTTCAGCAACACACGTGCAATCGACACCCGCTGCTTCTGCCCTACCGACAATTTCACGCCGCGTTCACCGATCCAACTATCATACCCGTCCGGCAAACGGCTGATGAAGTCATGCGCACGCGCCGCGCGGGCTGCCGCTTCGACCCGTTCGTGGCCGGCCGACAAGTCGCTGTAGACAATATTCTCACGTACCGTGCCGTTGAAGAGAAAGGGTTCCTGCTGGACCAGGCCGATCTGACTTCTCAAAAACGCCACGGGCAGGTCTCGTACGTCATACCCATCCAGGAACACCGCGCCGCTACGCACGTCATAGAACCGCATCAAGAGTTTCAGCAGCGACGTTTTCCCGGCTCCGCTCGGCCCCACCAAGGCAATGCGCTCACCCGGCCTGACGGTGAGATTCACATCGGACAACACGAGACCCTGCGGCCGGTATCCGAAACGGACCTGCCGATATTCCACCGCTCCCCTCAAACGCTCCACCGGACGTATGACTCCCGGCCGGTCTTCGACCTCCGACTTGGTGTCGAGGATTTCAAAGACGCGTTCGCTGGCCGCCAAGGCATGTTGCAACATGTGATTGAGCGAGTGAATCTCGTTGATCGGGGTATAAAACAGCCCGAGATACGAAAGGAACATGACCAATTGGCCGACGGTTAAATGACCTGCCAGCACTTCCCCCGCGCCGTACCACAAGATCAAGACCGTGCCGGTACTGCCCAGGAACACCATCCCCGGCCAGTACCAAGACCACAAATACATGGCACGCAGGCTGTTTTGGCTATAGGCCTGGCTCAATGTTTCGAACCGTTTCCGTTCATGCTCATGCTGATTGAAGCCGATCGTCTCCTTGATGCCGGACAGGGCGTCTTGAAGATAGGCATTGAGTTCCGCCACACTCTTGCGAATCTGCGCGTAATACCCATGCACCCGGCGGGTAAACCACCCGGCGCAGAGCACCAGAATCGGAATCGGCATCAGGGACAGCAGTGCCAATTTCCAATTCAATACAAACAACATGATCGTGATGCCGATCAGCGTCAGGGACGCGGTCAGCAAACCTTCGAGCCCATCCACGAAGATCCGCTCGACGTGTTCGGTGTCGCTGGTCACCCGCGTCATGATCTCGCCGGTCGAGCGATTCTCAAAATAGCTCAGCGACAGGCGTTGCAACGCGCCGAACACCTGCATGCGCAACGCGTGGACGGCCTTCTGCTCGAGCATGTTGTTGAAACGCACCCGCATCGAACTCACCAGGTTGCGCAGGACATAGGATCCCAGCAGCGCCGCTAACACCGAGGACAACATCTCGGGACGCTTGGACTGGATCACATCGTCGATGATGATCTTGACCAGATAGGGTGGAACCAGTTCCAGCGCCGTGGCGAGCCCCGCGCAGACAAAGGTCACCGCCGCCAGCATCCGGAACGGCTTGAGGTAAGACAGTACGCGCAGGAGAGAGTTCACGACGACTCGTCGATCCGGGACAGATCAGATGACACTGGCCGGTTCTTTTTGCCAGTACTTCTGAAACTCTTCCATCTGCGTCAGCGTGGAGAAATCGCTCATGCGATCGAGGAATAACTTACCGATGAGGTGGTCCAACTCATGTTGGATACAGACCGCGTACAACCCGCTGGCTTCAAAATCCAGGGGCTTCGCATCACGATCCAGCCCCGTGACTCGCACAGCCGAGGGTCGCGTCACCTTGCCGCGTAGACCATCGACGCTCAAACAGCCTTCCCATCCCTCAGCCTGGTCAGGCCCATAAAAGAGGATCGTCGGATTGATGAGCACCGTCTTGGGAAAGCCACCCTCGCCGGAGCAATCCATGACGACGAGTTGTTGGGAGCGCCCCACCTGTGGAGCGGCCAGGCCGATACCCGGTTCGTCGTACATGGTTTCCAACATGTCATCGATAAGTTGCTGGAACGCCACCTTCTTAATATCGCTCGGGTTCACCGGCAGGGCCTTCTGCCGGAGAATCGGATTCCCGAGTTTGCTGATTGCCAGTATCGCCATGCTGCACCCTTGTATAAATATCCGCGTTGCGCCACCCACCTCGGCAGCACAACCGATCCCTCAAATACCTACCACGGCCTCTCGAACAACCGCAACCGGTCCCCTCGCAGGATAAGGTTCAATGATCAATTTTCAATGCTCAATTGAACTTTCAACATTGAACATCGCAGCAGCTCACACTTCACGAACGATGAGCTAAGGCGACGGCCTCTTGGCCCCTCCTACGTTCACGTCGACACTCTTTTCAAAGCTTTTGCGTTCCTGATTGGTTCAAGGTGTCCGGAGGGGTTTTCAATAACCTGCCAGATGTTAGGACGCGCGCTTCCGACTCCTGGGCTCCGGCAGTTCAAACGTCTCCTTCGACACATTCCACCATTCAGTCCATTCCTGCGCCCAAGCCTGTCGATCCTGCTTGGTGGAGGCATCCCAATCGTGGAATTCCGTTTCGTGCCGCGTCAACATCCACAGCGACTGTACGGCGGACAGAGCGACGTATCGCTCCTCGTCCCCCACCAGATCGATGAGCGGTTGAATCACGTCTTTATGACGGACGTACCGCGCTTCAAAGGCAGCCGCCTTACGAATCATCGAATTGGCATCTTTACCCATCACCTCGATGGCCGGCGGGGTTTGAAGTGGATCGAGGCGCACGGCAACCCGGAGCGCATGTTCACGGATTCGGGGGATTTCGCTGCTCTGTTTCGCCGTTTCAAGCAGCGCGGGCACGGCAGCCGGGGCCTTGATCATCGACAGGGTCTCGATGGCGTTATAACGGATCCGTGGACCAGGCATCGTCAACGCCTTGGTCACGACCGGCAGGACCGACTCGCCCAGATGGACAAATTCTCCCATCGCCCAAAACTCCTGCTTCCCTTCCAACAGCGGCAGCAGCGCCTCCGCCCGTTGCAGTTCTTCCGGAGTCAGGGCCTTCGTGTTGGGCGCCACCGACACGTCGGGCACCGGCTCGGATTTGGGAGGCGCCTCATAGGGCATCTGCACCGGCCAGGCTGTGGGAGCAGACCAGGCATCGACCAGCGTCATCCCCACCAGCCCAAGCAGGGCAAGACTGCATACCAACCATCGACAGAACCACTGCTGCTTTAGTGCCATCATCATGACTACCCTCTCGAAAGCATTGCCATTAATGTGGGGCCGTCGGTTCCCGCTCGTCGTCCACCGGTCGCTCCCTCGCCGTGCGACGATGGACCACTTCATACAACACCGGAAGCACGACGAGAATCAACACCGCCGCCGTGAGCATTCCCCCCACGACCACGCGGGCAAGGGGTTTTTGCGCCTGCGATCCGATCCCCGTGGCCAAGGCGGCGGGGAGCAATCCGATGGCGGCGGCCAGGGTGGCCATGAGAATGGGACGCATCTGTACATCCGCGCCCTTCAGGATAGCCTCCCGCAAATCGATACCTCCTCGTCGAAAATCCTCGATACGAGAGATTAACAGGACTCCTCCGAGAATCGCCACTCCCAGCGTCGAGATGACCCCGACCGCCGCGGAGATGCTGAAATTGGTGCCTGTCAGCACGAGGGAGAAGATGCCACCGATGAGCGCAAACGGCACGGTGACCAGCACCAGCAGCGCATTCTTGAGCGAGTTGAAGGTCGTATAGAGCAAGAACAGGATCATGACCAGGCTCACCGGTACAATCATCGTCAGCCGTTTTTGTTCTTCCGTGAGTTGATCGTACTGGCCGGCCCATTCGATCCGATACCGTTCCGGAAGCGACACGGCCTTCGCCATCTTGGCCTGGGCCTCCTTCACCGTACTCTCGAGGTCGCGATCGCGGACGCTGAATTTAATGGGGATATACCGTTCGTTGTTTTCCCGATAAATGATGAAGGCGCCGGTGTGGGTCTTGATCGTCGCCACCTGTTTCAACGGAATCCGTGCCCCGTTCGGCGTATTGACCAGAATATTGCCGATGGCTTCGGCATCCCGCCTGAACTCGGGCAGGAATCGGACGACGAGATCGAACAGCCGCTCGCCCTCGTACACCTGGGTCACGCCCTGGCCGCCCACTGCCGCCTGCACCACCGCATTGACGTCCGAGACCCGCAGCCCATATCGGGCACTCGCTTCCCGATCAACCTGAATCAAGAGATTGGGTTGTCCCACCAACCGGAAGATCCCCAGGTCCTTGACGCCGCGCACGTCTTTCATGATGGCCTCGATTTCCACCGCCTTCGATTCCATCGTTTTCAAATCGGTGCCGAACAACTTGATCGAATTTTCGCCCTTCACACCCGACATGGCTTCTTCCACGTTGTCTTGGATCACCTGCGAAAAGTTGAAGATGACGCCGGGGATGGACTTGAGGCGCGCTTCAATTTCTTCCACCAACTGATCCTTGTCCAGACCCGGCCGCCACTCCTTGCGCGGCTTGAGGTTGGCAAGAAACTCCCCGTTAAAAAAGCTGGTCGGGTCCGTCCCGTCGTCGGGTCTCCCGAGCTGAGACACAATCGTGACGACCTCCGGCGACTGCCGGAACATCTGTCTGATTTCTCCCGTCAATCGGGCGGCCTCGTCGAAGGAAATGTCGACCGGCATCGTGGCGCGTACCCAGAGATTGCCTTCTTCCAGCGCGGGCATGAACTCTCCGCCCACAAACTGCATGGCGCCAAAGGCCGCCACTAACAGCAACAGCGCCGCCCCGATCACCTTCATGTTGTGGCTCAAGGCCCAACGCAACACGGCGAGATACATACGGCGAATCGCGCTCACAAACCGCGTATCTTCTTCCTTCACCACACCGTTTAAGAATAACGAGCAGAGGACCGGCGCCAGCGTAAAGGCCATGAGGAGCGCGCCGAACAGCGCGAATCCATACGTGAAGGACATCGGCGCAAAAATCTTTCCCGGCACACCGGTCATCGTGAACAACGGAATGAATGCGACCACGATGATGGCCGTGGAGAAGAAAATCGGGCGCCCCACTTGGCGGGACGCGCGTACGATCTGCTGCGGCACCGTCACCCCCAAGCGACGATCGTGGGCGAGGTGGAAGAAAATGCTTTCCACCATCACGAGCGTGGCATCGACGATGATGCCGAAATCGATGGCGCCGAGAGAGATCAGATTGGCGGACTGCCCGATCAAGACCATCATCGTGAACGTAAAGAGCAGGGACATCGGAATCGTCAGCGCGACGATGATCGAGGCGCGCAAATGGCCGAGAAAAACGAAAAGGATGACGAAGACGAGCACCATGCCGCTGATGAGAATATCCGTGACCGTTTCGACCGTGGTATGGATCAAGACGGTCCGATCGTAGAAGGTCTTGACCTTCACCCCTTCCGGCAACTTCCACTTGTTCAACTCCTCGACCTTCTCGCGTACCCGCTCCAGCACGGACAACGCCTTGTATCCACGCTGCAGCAAAATCACCCCTTCGACCACGTCGTCGTTATCGTCGATCCCGACCTTGCCCAGCCGCACCCGATGGCCCACCGAGACCGTCCCCAACGTCTTGACGAAAATGGGGGTGCCTTCTTTTTCCGCCACCATCACGTTCTGGATATCCTCCAGGCCGTTGATGAGCCCAAGCCCGCGGATATTGTAGTTCTGCGCACCCAGGGTGAGGTAGTTGCCGCCGACGTTGGCGTTGCTATTGGTCAAAGCTTCCATGACCTGCGGCAGGCTGACGCCGTAGCTGATCAGCTTCCCGGGATCGATATCGACGTGATACTCCTGTGTCGTGCCTCCGAACGCCGTCACATCGATCACCCCAGGCACCCGTCTGAATTCCCGCCGCAGCTGCCAGTCTTGAATCGTCTTGAGATCGGTCAGGCTCGTCTTCCCGTTGCCTGCCAGCTCATAGCGATAGATTTCCGCAATTGCCCACCAGGGCGACAGAGACGGTTGCACGTTTTGGGGAAGGCTGATAGTGGCCAAGCGGTTGACGACTTCCTGGCGGTCGAAGAAGTATTGCGTGCCGAAGTCGAAGTAGATCTTGATATCGCTCAGCCCAAAGATCGACAGGGATCGAATATCGGTGAGACCCGGAGCCCCGTTCAGAGCCACTTCGATGGGAATGGTGATTTGGCGTTCGATTTCTTCTGCGGACCAGCCGGGGAACTGGGTGATCACCTCCACCATGGGAGGTGACGGGTCCGGATAGGCCACGATGTCGAGCTGTTGGAAGGCATAGAGCCCCCCAAAGAGGAGACTAAATCCGAGCGCGCAGACAAGAAACCGTTGAACGAGCGAGAGCTCGACAATTCGAACGATCATCGGATTGGTGCCCTGTGCCGGCCCTGCAGGGTGGGATACATTGCCACAATCACCGCGTCACCCCGTGACCTCTTGTCCTTTGATGAGCACCGCCCCCTTCGTCACGATTCGCTCACCGGCGGTCAGCCCCTGGAGAATACGGACTTGATCAGTGGAGACATTGGAGACCACCACCTCGCGCTTCAGGTAATGATTGGGCGCGTCCACCACATACACGAAATGCTTCCCGTCGATTTCGACCACCGCCTCTTTGGGAATCGTCAAGAAGGGGCTGGCGTCCCCGATATCCAGCCGAAGCCGAGCGAACATTTCCGGTTTCAACTGCTGTTCTTGATTGTCCACCCAGGCGCGGACCTTGATTGTTCGGGTATTGGGATCGACCACATCCCCGATGGAGGCCACCACGGACGCAAAATCCTTTCCCGGATAGGCTTCCACATTAATACGTCCCACCTGGCTCACTTTGACCAGCGCCAAGTCTCGTTCGTAGACATCGGCCACGACTTGCAGTCGATCCAGATCGGCGACGGTGAACAACACCTGGCTGGCGTCGCTGCCGACGGACTGTCCGGGTGTCACGGCCCGCTCGACCACGGTCCCGGTTAACGGACTTTTCATCTCGAAGCGCGAGGTAATGCGTTGTTGAGCCAGCGGCTTCCCCAATTCTGACGCCGGAATGCGCAACGACAGCAATCGTTCTTTCGCCCGCCTGAATTCAGCGCGCGCCTTGATCAAGTCGTTCTCGGCCTGTTTGAGATCTTTCAGGGCCAAGGCCTTGGTGGCGTGTAATTCCTTCGCCAGTTCCTGCGCGCGAGTGGAATATTCCAGCTCCGACGCTTCCTTCACGAATTCGGAATAGGCCGCCGTAATATCGGAACTGTCGATCACCAGGAGCGTGGCGCCTGCCTCCACACGATCACCGAGACGGGCCCGTACCTCCACCACCCGCCCTTGCAGCGGTGAAGAAATCCTCGAGTAGCGATCTTCTCCATAGGCCACCTTCCCGACCAGCACCAACTCGGGCTGAACCGGTTTGAAGTCCACCACCGCGGTTTCAATTTGAGCGGCTGCCTGAGGCGCCGCCTCCGATGAGACGCTTTGGGAGGACGTGGATGACGAAGATGAGTTGGGTTCTTGCGTTTGACTGCACGCCCACAGGGTCACGCCGGCTGCCAGCAAGAGAACCGGTCTCACCTCCGAGATCATGACGCAATCTCCTGTCCAACTGAACTTTCCAACTGGAACAGGTTGTGCTGATAGGAAAACAGGGCCTCGATAAAATTCTGCTGAATCGTGCGGGAAGTGCGAGCCGCATCGAGGAGATCCAGAATGGTGGCGCCTCCCCGTTCATAGGCGCGCTCGACGATGGTAAACGTCGAGCGCGCATCGTCCAGCACTCCGGCCAGATAGGCCTCCACCAACCGGCGGCTCTGGAGCAGATTATGGTAGGCCACATCCACCTGGTTTTCGACTTGGTTCACCGTCCGGTCCAGTTCAGCCTGCGCCGATTGCAGGCCGACTTCGGCCTGGACGATCCCACCCTGGTTGCGATTGAAGAGCGGTAAGGGGACGCCCAGGTTCAAAATCCCCATCTGCTGGTTGTCGGGACCGCGCGGGCCTTGCACCGAATAGCCGGCACCGATCGTCACGTCCGGAACCCGAAAGGCCTTGGCCAACTTCAGGTCTGCTTCACGCTGCGACAGTGCCGCTCGCCTCCCCCTGATGTCGGGGCGAACTTCCAGAGCCACTGTTCTGAGTTTTCCCATGTCCGGATCCACCCGCCGGTAGTCCATTTCCGTCGTCAGTTCCAGCTTCGACACAGGCGTCAGCCGAAGGAGTTGGCGCAACTCGGCCCTGGCCGACTCGCCCTCTCGAATTGCGTCGATCACTTGCGATTGAAAGTCGACTACTTGAAGCCGAATCCGAATCAGATCGACCTCGGCGATGTACCCCTTCTTAAAGCGAATCGTGTTGACGTCCAGGATCCGCGCGAAGCGATCCCGATTTTCCTCCGCCAGCGCCAGCCGTCGCTGCGCCACCAACACACGATAGTAAGCATCCTTGATCGTAAATCCCAACTGCCGGACGGCATCCTCAAAATCCGCTTCCGCCGTTTGGACCCCGAACCCGGCGCTTTCGATGCGATAGCCCCGCTTGCCGGCCAATTCGAACAATTGCTGCACCTGCGCTGTGAGAGCACCTGAGTTCGCTAGGGTATTGCCCTGGGTAAACGACGCCACGTTGCCGATCTGCAGCACAGGATTCGGAAAGAGCCGGGCCGTAATCTGCTGACCCTTACTGAACTCGATCCCATATTTGGCAATGAGCAAGTTCAGATTCTGTTTTAGAAAGAGGGCCACCGCCTCGGAGAGATTCAGGCGGACCGCCGGGAGCGGAAGCGAACCGACCGATGTGGATTCAGCAGCCTGCACCGTCCCGCCACCAATCAGAACGACGCCCATCAAGCAGAGCACCAGCCACGCGCACAGGCACCTGGTTGCTGCGCGCAGACCCACTCGTGGACCGCCTCTGTGATGGAACATATCGTCACACATTGTGCGGGAATATCGAGCAATCGAGGACAGGGTGCTCATTATACTGATTCTCCGAGACGTTTGAAACCACGTCGGTAGCCCTCGACGTCACTGCATCTTCAATTCCGTCCAGGCTCGATCGTACAGGCGTATCGCCCGGCCTACATCCCGCATCCATTCCAATCGATCCAACTGATCGACCGGCGGATAGATCGCGGGATTGTCCCTCGTCGAGGCACTGACTTGCTCCCGAGCTCCCTGGGACGCGGACGCGAACCGCAACCGCTCCGAGGTGCGCGCCGCGACCTCAGGCTCCATCAAAAAGTTGATGAAGCGCATGGCCAGCCGTTTCTGAGGCGCGGTGCGGAGGACCACCAAACAATCCGCCCACAGCGTGGCCCCTTCCTTCGGCACCACATAACGGATGGATGGCCGCTCGGCCATGGCGCGCGCCATGGGTCCGCCCCACCCGTGGGCCAGGACGACTTCCCCCGATGCCAACAGCTGGTCGTAATGGTCGCTCGTGTAGGTCTTCACCAAGGGTTTCTGACGCAGCAATTGTTCCTTTGCCGCCTCGATCACCTGCGCGTCCGTACTGTTCATGGACTGCCCCATGGACCGCAACACTGCGCCAAACACTTCCCGCTGATCGTTCAACATGCTGATGCGACCTTTAAAGCGCGGATCCCATAAGATCGACCAGCTGTCCGGCGCATTAGGAATCACCGCCGAGTCGTACCCGATCCCCACCGTGCCCCAGAGGTAGGGAACCGAATACCGGCGTTCGGGATCGAAATGGAGAGCTTGCAGGTGCGGCTCCAGCAGGGAGGCATTGGGCAGCTCCTGTTGATCCAACTCACTGAGCAGGCCTTGCTGGATCATGATGGCCACCATGAAATCCGACGGCACTGCCACGTCATACCCTGTCGCCCCGCTCTGGAGTTTCGCCAACAGCTCTTCGTTGCTGCTGAAGGTATCGATCACGACTTGTACCTGCTCGCGCCGCTCGAATTCCTGGATGATCTCGGGGCCCACATAATCGGACCAGGTGAAGTAGTGCAGGACCGGGCGGGACTCCGCGGAATCACCAGTGAAAGCTGGTCCGCAAGCCGACAGCGCCCCGGCGAGCCCGAGCATACAGAAGAAAAACACGCCCATGCGTTGCAGACGTGGGGACACCGATACCTCGCGGTGTTGCAGATGCAGAGAAAGTGCGACACAGGTCATCGAGATCACCAGCAACAGCGCCGATAGTGCGTTGATCTCGGGCGTGACGCCGGACTTGATCATCGAATAGACCTTCAACGGCAAGGTCGTCGCCCCTGGACCGGCCGTGAAAAAGGTCACCAGGAAATCGTCGAGCGATACGGTGAAGGCCACGAGGATCGCGCCCCACAGGGCCGGTCGTAATAACGGCAGCGTCACATAGCGAAACACCTGCCAGGAGCTGGCGCCCAGATCAGCCGCCGCCTCCGCCAACGCCGGATCAAGTTTCCGTAACCGCGTCCTGAGCATGATGGTGACGAGCGGAATATTGAACACGATGTGCCCAAGGATAACCGTGGTGAGACCGAGAGGCATATTGAGCATGACGAAGAGCAGCATCAAGGCGACTCCCATCATCACTTCGGGAATCACGAGCGGCAACACGAGAGCGCCTTCGATGATCTGTTGCCGACGATGCGGCATGCGTTCCATCCCCAGCGCGATGAGTCCGCCCAAGCCGGTGGCCCCAATGGTGGAAACCACCGCAATGAGCAGACTGTTTGCTGTCGCGGCGAGCAGCGCCTCGTCGTGCATCAGTGCTGCATACCATTTCAGCGTCGCCCCGCGCCAGGCCATCGATAGATGAGCGGCGTTAAACGAATACAGCACCAGCACAATGATCGGCCCGTAGAGAAACAGCATCGCCAACAGGCTGACCACGTTCAGGCCGGTCGATCCACGCCTCATCGTCCCTCCAATGGCCCATCTGTCCGGGAGGCACTCCGGTAATACAGCACCACCGCCGCCATGACCACTGCCATCAACACAAAGGAGACGGCCGATCCCAACGGCCAGTCCCTCACCACGAGATACTCGTGCTGGATGAGATTGCCGATCATCATGCTTCGGGCCCCTCCCAGAAGATCCGGCGTGATGAACGAACCGATCGATGGAATGAAGACCAGGATGCAGCCGCCGACGATGCCCGGCTTTGTCAGCGGAAGTATGACACGCGTGAAGACCGCCCAGCGCGACGCGTACAAATCCCACGCCGCCTCCACCAACAGAGGATCCAGCCGCTCGACCGCAACGTAGAGCGGCAGCACCATAAAGGGCAGATACCCATAGACCAGCCCAATCACGACGGCCGTCGGCGTATAGAGCAGTTCCAGCGGAGCATCCACCAACCCGAGTGCCATCACGAACCGGTTGACGAGACCGTCATGGCGCAACAGAATCATCCAGGCATAGGTCCGCACGAGAAAGTTGGTCCAGAAGGGCAACATGACGAGGAGCAAAAAAACCGGCTGCCACCGAACCGGACTCCGAGCAATGACATAGGCGAGCGGGAACCCCAGGACAAAGCAGATGGCCGTGGTCACCGTCGCATACCACATCGACTGTCCGAGAATCTTGCCGTACAGCGGGTGCAGTAAATCGAGGTAATTAGCCGGCGTGAATTCCCAGACAATGCCGCCATAGGTGCCACGCGACGCGAAACTGATCGCGAACACCAACCCGAGCGGCACAAGAAAGAAGAGGCCCATCCAGATGAGACCGGGAGCTGCGAGCCAACAAGGGCGGCAGGAGGATCGGGAAGCCCTGCGGCCAGGAGGCCTGTCGTGAGCCGGCATCGTCACTCGAAAAACAGCCGTCCGTCAGACAAGGACCAGTGAAGAAAGACCGGCTCCTCCGGGGCAAATGGTAGCACATGCGCTCCCGAGGTCATCCTGACTTCCCACAGGCGATCGTGGCCGACTCGCACGAGATATTTCGTCTCACTCCCGGCGAAGAGCACTTTCTCGATCCGACCGGGAAGCACCTGCGCAGAGGTTGGAAGCCGTTCACGCGCCATCCGAAGTTGCTCCGGACGAAGAGACAATGTCGCTGACCGACCGCGCTGTTCACCGGGGATCGAACGTACCAACAACGGCGGTTGCTCCCCGTCGGCAGGCTGAAAGAGGCTCTCCTCTCCCAGGTTGCCTGTCACCCGGCCAGGCAGTTCATTCGACACCCCGAGAAATCGCGACACAAAGAGATTACAGGGTCGCTCATACAGCTCGCGCGGAGGACCGATCTGCCACATGCGCCCTTGGTGCATCACCGCAATTCGATCTGACATCATCATCGCCTCTTCTTGATGATGCGTGACACAGACGCAGGTCAGCCCGGCCTGCTCCTGGATGGATTTCAACTCGACCTGCATCTCCTGTCGCAGTTGTTGATCCAGGGCCGCCAATGGCTCATCGAGCAACACCACGGCTGGTTTATTCACCAAGGCACGCGCCAGCGCCACCCGTTGCTGCTCTCCACCGGAAAGCTGCGCCGGCAGACGTGCTTCCTTGCCGAGCAACTTGACCATGGTCAAGGCCTGACGCACCTGCTCTTCGATGTGAGGTGTGGGAACCCGCCGCATCTTCAAGCCGAAGGCCACGTTCTCGAAGACGGTCAGATGGGGAAAGAGTGCATAGGATTGAAAGACCAGATTCACGGGCCGGCGATTCGGCGGCACTCCGAGCATTGACTGCCCGTCGATCAGCACATCGCCTTCGTCCGGATCTTCGAAGCCCGCCAGCATGCGCAGCACCGAGGTTTTGCCGGCCCCGCTCGGACCCAGAATGGAAAAAAACTCGCCGCGGCGAACGTCGAAGCTCACCTGGTTGACGGCCATGACGGAACCGTGACGGCGTACGATTCCGCGGATCTCGATCGTGGGAACTACAGAAGAAAGGGAACCGTCAGACACAGAGAAAGGAGGAGTGGAAGGCGTCGCCATCTAGGGGTGGATCACATCTGCGCGCCGGCAGCCAAGGATCAATGTTCCAGGCCGACTTTGGAACTCACATCGCGCAGGTGTTTGCGCACACGCACCCGATGTTCATGTTTCCGCAACAGTTCCCGACGAATCACGTCACGATCTTCCGCCACAATCCGCACCAACCGGTCGTTGTCTTCAGCATGGTTCCGCACCAGCTCGGACAAGCGCTGCACCTGCCGCTCTAACCGTCCAAGCCGCCAGACCATCTCCATCATGGGATTGGCAGCCTCGGCTCCAGACTTGATGGCTACCGGCTGAGCATTGTGTTTTTTCATGTCCGCTCCTTCATTGAGCCCGACCGAATGTCGGGGACGCACGTCGAATGGTAGTATCGTCCGAGTGCGAGATGAAGTCAACATTCTGCGTCCTTTCTATTCATTCATCGTCCTGGTACAATCGGCCCATCTATGGCTAATATTTTCACTATGGTGCTTGCCGGCGGAAAGGGCGAACGCCTGCATCCTCTGACGGATCAGCGCGCGAAACCGGCCGTTCCCTTCGGCGGAAAATATCGCATCATCGACTTTACGCTCAGCAACTGCCTAAACTCCGGCCTGCGCCAGATTGCCGTCCTGATCCAGTACAAATCCCATTCTCTCGACCGGCATATCCGCACCGGGTGGAACATTCTCAATCCCGAGTTGGGCGAATACATCGCATCTGTCCCCCCGCAGCAACGTATCAGCGAAGATTGGTATCGGGGCACCGCCGACGCCGTCTATCAGAATCTG
>JACQHN010000234.1 GCA_016199015.1 Nitrospira defluvii | reverse complement strand
GGACAATACAATGCCTTCGTCCGTGGCCGCCGCCTGCAACTCAAAATCAAAGGTCACGCAAAACCGCTTCCGCAAGGCCAGCCCCCAGGCCCGATTCACCCGGCCGCCGAACGGCGCGTGGATGACGAGTTGCATCCCGCCGCTCTCATCGAAGAACCGCTCCGCCACGATCGTTTCCTGAGTCGGGACGGTTCCCAAGACCGCCTTGCCCGCCAGCACATATTCAACGGCCTGTTGCGCCCCGCGCTGGTCGAGACTGCATTCCTGTCTCAGCCACTGCACAAGCGGAGCATACGGCGTCAGGGATGATGGATCGGCGTCGAGACGGCGATCGATGTCCGCCTTGAGACGAGCGACCTCTGCGGACAAATCTGCTGTACGGGAGGGCCCTTCCCCGCGCCAAAACGGAATGGTCGGCGGAGCCCCCTGCGCATCCTCGACTCGCATCTTGCCGGTTTCGACACCCCTGATCCGCCAGGAGGTATTGCCTAACAGAATAATGTCTCCCGCCAGACTCTCGACGGCAAAATCCTCATCCACCGACCCCACAACCGTCCCGTCTGGCTCCGCAATCACCACATAGTTCGCCGTGTCTGGAATGGCTCCGCCGGAGGTGATGGCCGCCAATCGGGCCCCTCGACGGCCTCGGATGTGAAGGTTGATGCGATCATGGTGGAGATAGGCTCGCCCCCGACCTCGACTGGTGACAAACCCCTCCGCGAGCATCTTCAGCACGGCGTCGAACGTCGAGCGAGTCAGCTCACGGTACGGCATGGCCCTGCGACACAAGTCATACAACTCCGCCTCATCCCAGGGTTGAGTGGCGGCCGCGGCCACGATCTGCTGAGACAACACATCCAGCGGGGCGGATGGCACGTCGATGCGATCCAGCATACCGGCTCTGATCGACCGGATCAATGCCGCGCATTCGATCAATTCATCTCGCGTGGTGGCGAAGAGCCGGCCTTTCGGGATGGCGTGAACCCAGTGGCCGGCCCGGCCTAGGCGCTGGAGGCACGTCGCGATGGAGCGGGGCGACCCGATCTGGCACGCGAGATCGACTGTCCCAACGTCGATGCCGAGTTCAAGCGATGCCGTGGCGACGACCACGCGCACCGAGCCGGTTTTCAATCGATCTTCCGCGGATAAACGAATCTGCCGCGATAGACTGCCGTGGTGCGCCGCGACCACCCCTTCTCCCAAGTGACGCAGCCGCTCCTCCAAATAATGCGAGACCCGCTCTGCCAACCGTCGCGTATTCACAAAAACAAGGGTGGATCGGTGGGCCTCGACCAGCGCTGCGAGCCGGTCGTACACATCGCTCCAGATGGCATTCGTGGCGACGGCTCCGAGTTCGTCCTTCGGCACCTCGACGGCGAGATCCATGTCGCGGCGATGACCGACATCGATGATGGTGCAGAATGAGGAGCAGATAGCTAATGGCTTATGGCTTATAGCTTCTGCAGAAGGTCTGATGGCTGATAACTGATGGCTGACAGCTTCGCATGACGTTTGACCATTGACGATTGATGGGCTTCTATTTCCCACCAGAAATTGCGCGATGGTTTCAATCGGCCGCTGCGTGGCGGACAGTCCGATTCGTTGCACGATGCCGCCGGTGAGGGCCGCCATGCGTTCCAGCGACAAGGCCAGATGCGCCCCGCGCTTGTTCGGGGCGACGGCATGAATTTCGTCCACGATGACCGTGCGTACCGTCTTCAACATGGCCCGACTTTTTTCCGCTGTCAGGAGGATAAAGAGCGACTCGGGTGTGGTGATGAGAATATGGGGTGGACGCCTGAGCATCTGCTGCCGCTCGGTCATGGGCGTGTCGCCGGTACGCACGACAACCCGCAGCTCGGGCAATAACATACCGGCCGCCAGGGCGGCCTGGCCGATCTCGGTGAGCGGCTGTTGCAGGTTTTTCTGAACGTCGTTGCTGAGCGCCTTGAGGGGAGAGACATACAGCACCTGGGTCTCATCCCGAAGATCACAGTTCACGGCCTGTTGGAACAGTCGGTCGATACAGGAAAGAAAGGCGGCCAGGGTTTTGCCCGAACCGGTCGGGGCAGCGATCAATACATCACGACCAGATTGAATGGCAGGCCATGCCTGCATCTGGACATCGGTCGCAGAGGCGAATCGAGTCGTAAACCATTCGGCGATGATGGGATGGAACGGCAGGGCGGACATCACGCAATTATCGTAGCACACCAAGCGCACACAAAAAACGTGTACCCCTCCGCCAGGGACGCTTCTGCGAAGCTCACCTCATATCGGCCGAGGCCGGCGGCTATTCATTGAACCACTACATCCCGTAGCTCTTCAGAATGTCGTAGGACAGGCGGCACTCACTGCAATACTCGCTTGAAAACTGTATTTGCGAAAGCGGCACGACATGCCGCGCAAGGTAGCTGGGAAAATCCACCCACCCGGTCGTATCCCTCGCCGAAGACCCGTCGTCGCGAACACGTCGGCACAATCCACACATCGGTATGACTCGGACCATCGTCGGTCTCCTCTTGCGTGAAGCAGTCTCGTCACCCCTGACCCAATAGTCATTTCTTCTTCTTGCTGGCCGCCTTTTTATGGATATGGTCAGGGCAGCACACCCGCTCGCCTCGCAACACCCGGCCAAGATAGTGGCCGAGGTCAACCGTGCGTTGTTTCACGAGGTACCCCATGGCCCCCACCTCGAACGCCGCAGCGGCATAGGCGGG
>JACQHN010000229.1 GCA_016199015.1 Nitrospira defluvii | reverse complement strand
GTCGCTCTACCGCATCCACGAGAACGACGCCGATCCAAACCTCGTCAAATTGAAAGAAGCCGTCAATTGGAGCATCAAACAAATCGACACCTGGGAGCACGTTCAGTAGTAGACGCTCCCCGCCCCCCCGGCTATTACGGATCAGGGATCCTCGGCCGCTGTGTCACATCACGTGTCTGTGTAATGGCCCTCCTTGCCTGTTTCGCCCTCCCCTGTCAGGCCCAGGTCATGGGCGAGGAAGCGGAACTTGACCGGCTTCGAACGAAAGCGGAAGAGGCCATGGGCAATGAGGATGCGGAGGGCGCGGCGATGAGCATGGGGCGCGCGGCCTTAATGGCGGCGCAGCTGGCGAAGCGACAAACGGACCCGGCCTCAAAACAGGTGTTCAAGGCGGCCGAACATCTCTACCGGTCGCAGGAACATGGCTACCGGGCCATCGCCTTGTTTCGCCGAGCCGGCGGAGAATTACCCGCTTCGGCTGGTGTATGCGGCAGTCTTCAGCTTGCGCAACTCGAACTCAACCATGCACAAACATCTTTTGAAGAGCCGGACCATACGGTTCCGAAAGATGCCACTCACCCGCGAGTGAAGCCTGTTCAGCAGTCGACGGAAGATTGGGCGATCGTACTCAGCTCGATGCGGACTGAGTTCCACTGCCCGGCGTAACCGGATGCAGAAAAAGGCCTCCCGCTTTATTCTCGCGAGACACTGCCGCTTCACTATCTCGGCGGCGTTCACACATGCGACGCGCTTTATTCAGCGCGTCGTGAACCTCAGAGACTTCACCACACGGCCAGAGTAACGACGCCTCGCCTCGCCTGCTGCGGTCGCGCTGGACGGTCTTTTCGAACATCCTCTGTATGGGACGACGAGCCCGTCCAATCCCGGCTAGTCGTCTTCCGGATTGATGATGTGGAGTCCGGCCGGACGACAAGCCGCCAGCAACTGTTTATCAGCGCTGACCACCGTCAGCCGAAGGGGCTTGAGCTCTAACGCCAAGGCCAGGTGCTGTAACTGCGCTGAGCGCAGCGCCGGGTAATCCAGAATCAGCTCCTTCGAAGCCAAGTAGGTGTCCATCGTCGGAGAGATAAATTGAAAAAGCCCTTGCGAGGCTTCCATCTCAAATTTATAGAGCACCGAATAACAATCGTCTCGGGTAATTTCTCCCTGCTGCGCGCGAACGGATAAGGCCGAATAAAAATCGGCGACGCTCCACATGGGTACGATCGCCACTTTGCCCCGTTTCACCATGAGCTTGTTGACCACCCGAGTTCCGCGTTCCATGCTGTACCGCTTCACCAAAGCGGTCGAATCGAAATAGTAGTACGGCATCCTACACCCTTCCCTTCAAGAGGCTGTCGGCCAACGGCGATTGGAGCTTGGAGAGGCGGTCCTGCAATTCATCCAGCGGCAGTTCCTCGTAGTACCCCTGCTTGCGAAAGATGCTCACAATGTCGCTGTGAAGCACCTGTTGCGTATCTGCGGCGAGTCGTTCGCGCAGACGTTTTTTCATCGCTTGGCTGGATAATCGGCGTCCGCCGTTGCCTTGATCGGCAGCCTTCCCGGTCCCTGTTTTGCGCATCCCCTCTCCTCTCTCTTGTGATTGACTCACGACCGTTAACGATTCGATTGCGGCTGAGCCGCCTCTCGTGGACAGCCGGACGGCAGGGAGTCCGAAACCGGCAGGTCCGTCTCACCATAGACATGCGCGGCCACGGAACGTGCGAGATCGGAGGCAAACTCCTGCTGCATGACCCGAACCGCTTTCGCAGCCGCCTCACGCTCCGTCACATGGCCTTCTCTCCCGCCCTTCGAGACGGCTCCGATCACACGATGGATGGACACCTCTTCAATCACAGCGTCCGTACACCATCGCACGTACCGGAACTGCGGATCATGCACTTCGATCGGCCACAGCCTCACCATCCCCTTGATCAGCAATTCCACCGGGACGGCGCCTGAAGCAGAGCCACGCCCCACAACGGAGAAGCCTTCCCTAGTGAGCCCGTCGATGAGCGCACGCTCGACCGGATCCGCCTGATCACCGGACATCTCCACAGCCATGCCGAGATTCGTGGCAAGAAACTGCTCCAATTCCGTGGTCAATTCAGCCACTCGATAAGCAGCCGGATTGCCCTGACCACTCGACCGGATGATGCGAAGGTCGGTATTGTAGGCTTCGCGGAGCACGAGATTCTTCGCTGCCCGTTTGAGATTCCGCACGTGGGTCAGCTTGTCCGCGGTCTGATGCGCTTCCGTGACTTCAGTCTGGATCGTGCGGTCGAGGTCGCCGAGGCGTTCAACCATCGCCGATTCTGCCTGTGCTCGGTTCATGCCTGCCAGAGCATAGTACTGTCGCGTCTTGCGGTCAAACCAGGTGTCGAGGATTTGCACGTTTTCCAGCACCTTGTCCGTAGTCACGCGAGTCACATTATCCAGCGTCAATCGATGCTCGGTACTCGTGCGGCCGCGGGTCTCCACGACCAGGTACGATTCCCAATCCTTGGCCTGAGCCGTAATCTCCGCTTTGAAAATCTTGGACACTGCGGCATAGGCTTGCTCGGTGGCTTGTGAACGTGAATCGGCCTGGCCCACGCCCAAGAGGTACTGAGCGGGAGGAAATTGGACGCTCCCGCCGTCGATCCACAGCGGGCGCGACGGTCCCGTGAACCACCCGCAGCCAGTTAGGGCCAGCACCATGCATGCCGCTACACAGGCTTGCTTCACGCGACTTCTAGCGACCGAAGCGACCGATGTCATAAGACCACCCGTTCAATCACAAACACCGTCTGTCCGGCGCGAAGAACCAATGGACGAGTGGCGACTGTGCGGGGTGCTCCGCCGGTCCGAGCCACGATCTGAATCCGGCTCTCATATTCGCCGGCCGGCACCCATAGACGGGAAATCTGAATTTCATCAGGCAATGTCCGCCAGCTCCGCTTGTCGGCCTCTTCTGACGCGACTGCCAATCCATGGGCAAGCAGTCCTACCACGAGTCCAACCCACTGCGCATCACCCTTATTGACCGCCTGCTGGGCTCCACGTGTCGCCCCCTCGGCAGCCGCAAATTTTATCGCCGCGCGAGCGAGCGCCTTCGTCGTAATTCCTGGCATCCGATCCGCCAGCGACTTCTCCGCCAGCGCCGTGCCATTGTACATCAGCTCGGATTTTCCAGAGATCGCTTCCCCACCTCGAGGTATCAACGTCACGTCTTCGTACAGCACCTGTGTTTTTTGCGGGATGAGTCGAGGCAATGCCACCCTGACGACGCGTCCGTTCAGGCCATACAAAATGCTGTCCGCCGCCCGGCGTTCCTGCCGATTGGAGGCGTGGATGACTCCCCGATTCAACAGCACCAATTGGAGCGCGCTCAGGCTGACCGGAAGGTCGAGATAGTGATCCTCTTTGCGCGGCGCGCGGCCATTATAACTGATCACCACCACCTGAGCGAGGTCGGGATGTTCCAGTGTGGAGGCCCAGCGCGTCTCGGGGAACTGGCGATGATACTCGCCGAACTCGGTAGTCATGTGAAGCGCGTCGGTCGTCCGGAGAAGATCCGCATGGAGCATCGACGGTATGGGGGTGCGAGCCCAGCCGCGCGTGGCTTCATAGATGTCGTACGCCTTGCGGTATGCGATAAAGGCATTGTTGAGGTCGCCTGCCGCCTCGTACAGCACGCCT
>JACQHN010000228.1 GCA_016199015.1 Nitrospira defluvii | reverse complement strand
CGGGGCTTTTCTCGTTCGGCCTCCTCGACGGACTGTCAGTACGCCTACGTCGGCCTTACTTGTGAGAAGCCCCGGCGGACTTCGGTCTCGAACGCCTCGCGACGGCATTCATGAGTAATCCGGGCTAGAACGACCGTCAGCAAATCGTGTCGTCCGTGAATGACTGATTCCATCTGAACGACGACCTGTGTAGAATCAGATCCCATTGTGGAAGCGCCTCCGAGCCTCGGTGGCTCCAAGGAGGCGGGCCTCCAACGGAGCACAAGGCATATCATGCTGCAAGACGAATTGATCGCTGCTTTTCACAAGACCCAGTCGTTCAAATGGGATCCCAAGGGCGGGTTCAAGCTCGCGTCGGGACTGACGAGTCCGTTTTACGTCGATTGCCGGACCTTGATGGCGTTTCCGCATGCTCGCCGCTTGGTCGCGCAATTGGCCTATGAGGTGACCAGGGATCTTGAGGTCGATTGTCTCGGGGGGTTGGAGATCGGGGCGATCTCCATTGCCACCAGCATCTCAGACTTTGCCTACTCGACCACTCCCCGTCGTGAGTGGCGCACATTTTTTGTGCGGAAGCAGGCGAAGGATCATGGTCTGGGCCGGCTCGTCGAGGGAGTCGTCAAGGTCGGAGATCGTGCGCTGATTGTGGATGATGTCTTGACCAGCGGCGGGTCGGTCCTGAAAGCCATCGTGGCGGCCCGCGAGGCTGGTCTTCACGTGCGAGATGTGCTGGTGATCGTTGATCGCAAGGAACAGGATGGGCGAGCGCGCATCGAGCAGGAGCAGGTCAGCGTGCGGAGCCTCCTGACCATAGACGATCTTATGAATGGTCGAAACTGACTATCGCCCCGATGCATCGGGGCCGGAGCGACGCATGCTCACCGATAGCCGGCGGAGCAGACGGTCGTCTCCTGTCCTACCCGGGCGCTCACTTGCACTGAAATTGAATACCCCAGCGCCGTTCTTCCACCACGTCGCTCGATCCTGCAACAGGACTGGCCTGACGTAGCCGACCCTTCGTTTCACCTTCGCGGACGGTCGTGTATCCCCCCGGGCACTTCTGCTCCATGAGGCGCGTCGCTTCCTTGCGGAACGACGAGAGCAGGTTGCCCTGCTCGGCTCGATAGGGGTAGACGACCACGCCCCCGTTGTCGAAGTCTTTCACCAGGATCGCCCCCTCCCCGCAGCCCCAGACGGCCAGCAACATGGCCAGGAAACTGCCTCTTGACCACCTTTTCATAGGACTCCTATCATAGAGTGTCCGTCGTAGACTCTTCCTGCTATGAGCAAAGGAGAGGTGACCATGAGATACTTGACCCTTGTCGCATGCAGCGCAGTCCTGTGCGGTCTTTTTTTTGTTGGACCGCAGGAGACCTTCGCCCACCATTCCTATGTGCTGAGCGTACAACAGTTACGAGCCGGCCTGGTCAAGGCGCCGTCGACGAACGCCAAAGGGTTTGTGCTGGTAGACGTGCGGTCTCCGGAGGAACATGCCTCCGGCATGATTCCAGGCACCGACCTGAACATCGACTTTCGCGAGCTGAAGGCGCGGCACCGCGAGCTTGGCGCGAAGTTGGATGACCATATCGTCGTGTATTGCCAGTCCGGCCACCGTAGCAACATTGCCGCAGAGACGTTGGCCGATCTGGGCTATACGCATGTGTATAATGTCGTGGGCAGTATGAATGCCTGGACCGAAGCCGGGTTTCCTGTCGCCGCTGCTCGGTAGGTCCGGAGCGGTCATCGGCTGCGGGATGACGATGAGGCGGACGGAGACGATAGGTTTCGCATTCCGGTTCGCGGGCTGATGCCGATGACGGTGGGAAGGCCGATGTGAACGCCCATGTCGCCCTCCAGGAGTGGACGCCACCCGGCCTGCGCCGGCATGTCCTGGGCGGCGTGGAGTAGGTCGGGACTGGCGATGACATCGGAGGAGGAGCCGCCGTCCATTGCCATGGCCTGTTGAATCGAGGGCATGTGCTGATGCAGGCAGCCGGCGAGGTCGTGAAGCGAGACAATATCGACCGTCTTCATCACGAGAATGGCTCCGGTACTGTCTTCTGCTACCACCGTTTGATAGGCGCGTTTCCCGCTGTCCCGTACCCTGAGTTTGCCGGTCCGGTCGAGCAGCATCAGTGATTGGGCGGCTTCCCGATAGCTGGGCGCTTCTTCTGTAAACCCCTCGAAGGCGAGGTCCAATACTCGAGCTTTCCGGAGCTTGTTGTCGGTCGGTTCGGCTGCGAACAACCCCTGCCATGAATGATGCTTCTTGCCGCCGAGGGAACGTCCCTCTTTTAGTAACAAACCCAAGTAAGAATAATCCTCACGAAACAACCCCGCGTTGAAGACGACGTACGCATCGGTACGTTGCTGCCACCCGTGAATTGAGAGCGGAGCGTGGAGTCCTTCATCGCGAAAGTGATAAATCGAGAACCGAAATCGTTCCGGGTCGACCTGAAGGATGAGCATCGCCGGGACCTGAGGGCAGGCATTAACGGGATTCCACAGCGTTACCTGGATTCCGGTGGTCAACCGTTCCCAGGACACCTCGCTCCCGGCCGCCGATCCCGCCAGAGGAACACCACCGATACAGGCCGTGATCAAACAGGCGCATAGACACTTCAGGCGCTGAACGAGTGGTGAGGTCTGCGGATGGTCGTCGCGCATCAACAGCTGCTCCCTTCATCGATTCGGCACGTGGGGATGCCCCAATGGTTCTGCCGGACCTCAGTATAAAAAGGATGCGCACAAGGGTCAATTCCGGCGCGAATAACCTGTCGGCGAGTAACTGGCTCGCGTCACGAGGCCCGTGCGGATCGTGGAACAGAACCGGATGGAGATGACGGCTCTCGAGAGGTTCCGGTTCCCGGCGCGGAAGAGTCGAGCAAGGCGCGCACCGTGCGTAGTAAGACGTCCGGCGTGAAGGGTTTCTGCAGAAACGTGGTTCGATGCGGATCCATCCCTCTATTCACACAGATGTCGTCCAGATAGCCGGACATGAAGAGCACCCTCAGATTGGGTTTGATGACAGAAAGATGTTGCGCCAGCTCGCGGCCATTCATGCCTGGCATGACCACGTCGGTCAGGAGGAGGTCCACATGAAGGTTCTGCTGCGTGGCGGTCAGACAGGCCTCGACCCCGTTTCTAGCCTCGAGGACCTGATAACCGATTTTGGCCAGCTCGTTCCGGACAAGGTCGCGCACACTGGTATCGTCTTCGACGAGGAGAATCGTCTCCGATCCTTGCCGAAGGCTGCCTGGCAATTCCGTGGCATTCGCCGTCATGGCTTGCGGATTGACGCGTGGAAAATAGAGATCGAAGGTGGTGCCATGTCCGACCTGACTCCAGACGTCGATGCCGCCCCCGCAGGTCGTCACGATGCCAAATACAGTCGACAGCCCCAGTCCGGTGCCCTTGTGCTCTTCTTTCGTCGTAAAAAACGGTTCGAACAAGTGCGACAGGACGTCGGCATCCATCCCGCATCCGGTGTCGGTCACCGTCAGTTTGACGTACTGCCCCAGCGGCAGCGGTTGGAGGTGGTGCATCGGCGTGCGTGTGAGTTCGGTTTGTGATGTTTCGATCGCCAATAACCCGCCGTTGGGCATCGCGTCGCGGGCATTGACGACCAGGTTCATGATGACCTGCTCAAGTTGACCGGGATCAGCCTTCACATGCCCGTCGTACGGATCGGGTCGGATGACCAGTTGGATGTCTTCGCCGATCAGGCGTCGAAGCATACTTTCTACGTTGCCGACGACTGAATTCAGCGGCAGGACTTTGGGCTCCAGGGCCTGTTTCCGGCTGAAGGCCATGAGCTGCCGAATCAAGCTTGCGGCTCGCTCCCCGGCTTTCTGCATCTCTTCAATCTTGGCGCGGATGGGATTGCCTGCG
>JACQHN010000225.1 GCA_016199015.1 Nitrospira defluvii | reverse complement strand
GCGTTCGGATACGCCTACAACCCCGCCCAAAACTATCTGAGCTCAACCCGCTCCGACATTGTCGACCGCGCATATCGCCAGCGTGTGACCAAAGCCTATAACGGCCGACTGCTCGGCGGGGGCGTCTATGATTTCCAGACCTATGAGACGGATTTCATCGCGAAGTATCAGGGCTGGTCCTTCCAGGCTGAGGGGTATTACCGGCACCAGCGGGTACGAAGCGCCGATTCGGGGACCATCCCGTTCGACCCAGCCACCGCAGCCGTGTTAGGTACGCCGGTCAACCTCGGCCAGGCCTATGGCTGGTATGCGCAAGTCGGGAAATACATCATTCCCCGGAAACTCGAGGTCGCCGTGCGGTACGGATTTATGGATCCCTCCACCCGGCAGGTCGATGATCTGGTCAAGGAATTCGGCGCCGCCATCAACTATAGTTTCGACGGCACTTACAACAACCGGCTCGTGATCGACTACTCACACATCACCATGGGAAGCGGCGGGCGAGCGCCGGATCGGTTTCCGTTCGAAAGCCTACCCGGATTCGGTCGCGATCTCATCGAGAATCGGGTCAATGTGCAGTACCAGTTCTATTTCTAGGATGGTGGGCCGGCTCATCGCGCGCATCAGGGAGATACTATGACGATACGATTCCGCTTCCTATACCTTGCGCCTCTTCTCAGCGCACTCATCGGAACTTCCTGGGTGTCCCAGCCCGCGCACGCGCAATCTGAGACACTCACCATCGCGGGCGCAAACAGCCTCAAGGACGCCCTTCGAAAAATCCTCCCGCTCTTCGAAGCGCAGCACCGCGAGATCAACGTGCGGGTGATCTACGGCCCGTCCCAAACGCTCCGCAGCCAGATCGAGCAGGGCGCGCCGGTAGACATCTTCCTTCCTTCTCTCTTTGAGGAAATTGATCAACTCGAAATCAAAGGGCTGATCATTCAAGGCACCAAACGCGCCTATGCTGCCACCTCGCTGGTCCTGGTTACGGGAACGACCCTCCCCGCCCCCATCGGCTCTATCCGGGAGCTTCACACCATTCCGGTTCGACGCATCGCGGTTGGCGACCCGAAAACCTCCTCCGTAGGAAAAGTCGCGGCGCAGTTCCTGAAATATAGCCAGCTGGAACCTAAACTGAAATCACAGTACATCTTCGGCGAGCACTCACGCGCCGTCCTAGATCTTGTCGCGAGAGGCGAAGCCGAGGTCGGTGTGGTGTATCGCACGGATGCCGTCTCCAATGCCAAGATTCGCATCCTGGATACAGCGCCCGTCGAATCCCACACACCCGTCCGTTATGGCGTTGCCGCTGCGTGGACATCCCAGAACCTGTCGGCAGCCGGAGACTTTATCGAGTTCCTGCTGAGCCCCCAGATCCAGACCCTATTGCAAGAATTTGGATTTGACCGCGTGTCCCCCGACGCCGGATTCACTCAACGACAAGAGGGAAAACCATGAAGGGCACAATGAATCCGGCAAATCGAATACACCGGTGGAGCGGGCAGATCCTGTACGTCCTCATAGGACTGATCGTTGCGACCGGCTGCACATATCAGCCCACGACGCCCCCGAAGACGGTGTATCAATCGGGATTTAATACGGTGCGTCTCGAACAAGACCCTGAGTCGACGACCAATACCCATCCGGCCTCCTTGACCGCGACGGAAGTCGGCACGTTGCTGCGTGGCACCAGGGTCTGGGAACGACGCAACGCGCTTCACCGCTTGTTCGTGGGGCAGGCCGACAAGACCCGAGCGTTCCGGGATGAGGAAATTGCCGTTCTGGCACCGGCACTGGCGAAAGCACTGGCTCAAGCCGCCCCTTCCGAGCGTGTCTACTTCCATTTGAGCCATGCCACCGAACATGGAGAAGAGGAAACCACCACGGGCTGGTTGTCGTTGCGAGATCCGATCCTCTACTTGTCGTTGAGTGAAGCGCACGACCGACATGGTCCTGGCCCGGATATCGGCAAGTACGACCGTCAAATGCCGAACGTTCCGGAACGGTCCCCCGCGTTCGATGCCACCTTCGAACCCGAGGAATACCTGATCAAGGTCAGTTCAGGAGGGCGGCTGTTCGCACCCGATCAACGGGAAGAGCTGCAGATTCAGTATCGAGAAGCGCTCTCCGCCATGCCTGCACAGCCTGGACTGGAACGCGACAGCAAGACTACGCGAGAGCGGCATTGAGGTGCACGAACAGCACGGATGCGTTTTGTCGACTTGGTCGACGGCGTCGAATCGGTCGATGCGATCAAGGAGCGAACACAGGCCGGCGGCATGGATGCGCCGAACGCAGCCGCACACTCGGAGTGTAGTGCCTCCCCTTACTGGCACAGGGCAAGACACTGTGATACGGTAGGCGCACACACGAGGCTGCATGCGCTGGCTGCACGACCGCTCGATCGGACAAAAGTTCTTCATCTCCTTCGGGGTCATTCTCGGCCTGCTGGCCTTGAGCCTCACAGCGCTCCTCGTCTATCTCAGTCGTATCAACAGCTATGTGGACCGGCATAAACGCATCACGGTCCCCGCCATCGTCACGGCGGCCACCATGCAACGCTCCGCCTATGAAATGAACCTCACCCTGCATCTATTTCTGGAGCAGGCGGGTAAAGCCAATGCGATCGATACCCTCGCACAACTGAACCGGCATGCCGACCAGATCCGCAGCGCGCTCGACCTGTACCGATCCACCCATGCCGCGCGCACCCACCCGATTCTCTTCGGCATGCTGACCGAGCATCAGCGGGTCGATCTCGTCGATCAGGAGGATCGCGCCATCTCGCAGATCGATCTGGCGCTGCAAGAGTTGGGGGTGCGGTGGAAATCCGTTCTCACGCCTCCTCAGCAGACCAATGCGGCCGCCCAGGCGCCTCCCCTGAAAGCCGACGCGCTCATCGTCCAACTGATGGATAACCTGGACCAGTTGGTGGCAGCCCATCGGGACATCGATGTAGAAATGAAAGTGGAAGGCGATTTGCTTCTGCAAGAGGCTCGACTGATCGCGCTGGGGCTGGTGGCTGTCCTCGGACTGGTCATCACCACGATCTATCTCTTGGTCAATCGGAAGATTGCCAAGCCGCTCCAACGCCTGTCGGTGACGGCCGACCGCGTC
>JACQHN010000224.1 GCA_016199015.1 Nitrospira defluvii | reverse complement strand
GCCGATGAACTGCCCGTTCCACATCTTGATGTACAAGACGGCCGTCCGCAGCTACCGCGAGCTGCCCCTCCGCTGGGCGGAGCTGGGCACCGTCTATCGCTACGAGCGCAGCGGCGTCCTGCACGGCCTGCTGCGCGTCCGCGGCTTTACCCAAGATGATGCCCATCTCTTCTGCCGCCCAGATCAGATCGAAGCCGAAGTGAGCCGCGTGCTGGACTTTACATTTTTCATCCTCGGCACCTTCGGCTTCACGGAATTTGAAGTCTACCTCTCGACCCGTCCGGAGAAATCCGTCGGCTCCGACGAGAACTGGACCCTCGCCACCAATGCCTTGGAAGCGGCGCTCAAAGGACGCGGAGTCGCTTATCAAGTGGACCCCGGTGAAGGCGTGTTCTATGGCCCAAAAATCGATATCAAGATCAAGGACGTCCTCGGCCGTTCTTGGCAATGTTCGACGATCCAAGTCGACTTCAACAATCCCGAGCGGTTCAAGCTGGCCTATACGGGAGAGGACGGGAAGTATCATCAGCCGATCATGATTCATCGTGCGCTCATGGGTTCGATCGAGCGTTTTTTCGGCATTCTCATCGAACATTACGCCGGGGCCTTCCCGCTGTGGCTAGCTCCCGTGCAAGCCGTGGTGCTCACGATCACCGACAAGCAACATGAATTTGCGGCCAAGATCGTCTCCGAACTCAAGGGCCACGGCTACAGAGTCGAAGCGGACATCCGAAATGAGAAAATCGGATTTAAGATCCGCGAAGCGGAAAAGAGCAAGATTCCCTATATGCTGGTGGTCGGGGATAAGGAAGTGCAAAGCGGCATGGTCGCCGTCCGCGGCCGGAGCGTTGCGAATCACGGCACGATGCCGATCGAAGGCCTGCTCGCTCTCTTCCGTACGGAAGCAAATCGAGCGTTACGTGAAACGGTAACCCACTCACAAACGAGGTGACCTATCGTCCCTAAATTACGTGTAAACCGGGAAATCAGGATTCGGGAGGTTCGAGTCATCGGTCCGGAAGGCGAGCAGCTAGGAATACTGCCGACCGCAGAGGCCTTCAGTAAGGCACAGGAAGGGGGCTACGACCTTGTTGAAGTCGCCCCCACGTCCCAGCCGCCGGTTTGCCGCATCATGGACTATGGGAAGTATAAATTTGAGCTGAGCAAAAAAGATCATCAAAGCCGGCGTCACCAGAAGTCTACGCAGGTGAAAGAGATCAAGCTTCGCCCACGTACCGACAAGCATGATCTCGAGATCAAGATCCGACAGATCAAGGAATTTTTGGCGGACGGCAACAAGACCAAAGTGACGTTGACCTACCGCGGGCGTGAAATGGCCAATCAAGAGATGGGCCGAACGATGATGGCCAGCGTCATTAAGGAATGTACAGAAGCGGGAACCGTAGAGTTTGCGCCGAGGATGGAAGGGCGGAGCCTGATCATGATTTTGGCTCCCAAATAGTGCGCAACGCGCACACAAGGAAGGGATGAGACGACCATGAAAGTGAAAATGAAAACGCACAGCGGCGCTAAAAAGCGGTTTCGGCGCACGGGAACGGGGAAATTGGTCCGACGAAAGGCCGGACGGCGGCATTTGCTGACCGGTAAGGCGCGAGACCGCAAACGACGGCTGAAAGGGACGGTTGAAGTGTCGGCGACCATGACTCTTGCGCTGAACCGTTTACTTCCTCAATAACGACGATTGTGCCGTGAACCGGATCTGAAAGGAGCAGTGACCCATGCCTCGTACAAAAGGTGGTCCGAAAACACGACAGCGGCGAAAGAAGCGCCTGAAACTGGCGAAAGGCCAGTATGGCGCGAAGAGCCGGCTGTTCCGAACAGCAACCGAATCGGTCGACAAGGGGCAGGCCTATGCCTATGTCGGACGAAAGAATCGCAAACGCGACTTCCGCCGACTCTGGATCGCACGCATCAGCGCCGCGACCCGGTTGCATGGGATCGCGTATAGCCGCTTCATGAATGCCCTTCGGAAGGCCAATATTTTATTGGATCGAAAAGTTCTGTCCGATATGGCGATCAAGGATATGGCAGGATTCGAAAAACTCGTCGGAGTTGCCAAACAGCAGCTCGCGACCACGGCCAGCTAACGTTCGCGATGACGCAAACCGTCTGTGACGGGGAAGTCCTGATCGAACGGATTTTCCCGTCACGCTTCATCCAGCAGCCGGTCGATCTCCAGCTCTAGCGCCACAGCCGGCACCCCGATTTGCCAGTGCTCCAGCACCTCGGGGTGTACCTCTCCCAACAACCCAATCGCCCGACCGTGGGAAACAATTTTCCCAACCCGGCCATCAAGAAACGACGGATGCGCCAGTGGCTCCAGGGTGAAGGGACGATCCAGGTAATACAACAGCAGATCCAGGCAGGAATGAATTTCTGAGAAATTGGCCCCGGCATGGGCAATCACCGCTCCCAGCATCGTCACCGTTCGAGACCCGACATCCACAGCCCCATCAGGAATGGCCACTTCACCAACCTCAAACATGCGGTGTGGATAAAATGCCCGGCTTGAATTCGTTTCCACCTGCAGGAGGGACGGCGTGATCCACTGGCGCAG
>JACQHN010000226.1 GCA_016199015.1 Nitrospira defluvii | reverse complement strand
CATGGATACGGACATGAGTTGGTGACGGCACAAACACCAGAATTGTTTCGTGCAGACGTCAGAAAATCCAAACAGATCCTTGAAGACCTCACGGGCTCGCCCGTCCAGGGCTACCGTGCTCCGGGGTTCACCATTACCCGGGAAACCCTGTGGGCTTTACCGATTTTGGCAGAAGAAGGCTATACGTACGACTCCAGCGTCGTCCCGATCCGGCATGACCATTGTGGCATTCCTGGGGCAGACCCTTGGCACCATCTGCGACAGACCTCTTCAGGCCCCATTTGGGAAGTTCCCCCATCCACTGCGAACCTCGGGGGGCTGCGGCTTCCAATTGCAGGTGGCAGCTACTTCCGTCTCCTGCCCTTCCCGCTCCTGTGCCGACTATTGAAACGCATCGAACGGCAAGGCCGCCCCCTGGTGATGTATTTTCATCCATGGGAGCTTGACCCACAACAGCCGCACATGGAAGGGACGTTTCTTTCCCAACTGCTCCATTACCGGAATTTGGACAAGATGGAGTACCGAATCTCGACCCTCATGAATACATTCCGATTTGCCCCGATTGCCGAGCAGATCGACTTCTCACCGATTATGCCTCTCGACCCGACTATTTTCCCGGCCATTCCGCCGGCGGAAATCGCACAAGACGTGGCTTGAACTCTCCCGATATCAAATCGCAGTCCTCTCAGGCTTCACTCAAAAACGTCTCTCCTCCCGCGCTGCGTTCACGTAGGGATTGCAGTGTCGAGGCGGTTTCAGTACGGTAAGGACCGCCCAGGCATTCCACAGCGAGCATTTTAGGGAGAACCAGCATGCAAGACGGAAATACGAGCCTCCAATCCGCGTCCCACAACATGCCACACGTGATGTGGGCGCTTGCACTTGTCCTACTCTCGCCTGTCGCGGCCCTCAGTCAAACTGTCGATGATACCGCTCAATTCATCGGCGACATGGCCAATACCCACGGTTTTGTTCGCAGCCTTAGCTGCAGAAACCCTAAATCCGGGAAAGCGACGAAAATCACCGAGGTGTACAGCGTCATTCCCACGGGAAACAAACTCGGGACGGTCGAGCTCAATCACGGCCATGACGGAGTCAATACCGGCTTCACCCATTTCGACCTGCATGACATCGATACGATCGAGTACCAAGGACAAGACAGTCGTGAGAACAACCTGGTCCTCTATGGGGTTCGTTTTACATGCAAGAGCAGCGGCCCCTGTATCATGAAAACCAGTTTCTGCACCGGGGCGATCACGGAGATCGAAGCCCAGTTTCCAGAGGACACATTGCTGTTTCGATCCGCTTCTCATGCCGAGCGGGTGGCCAAAGCCTTTGTCCACCTGTTGACGTTGGTTCGCGCGCAACAAAACACTCAACCCTTCTGACAGGGTGTTACCGGCGCCGAACCGATCATTCGGACCAGGCTCGCTGAGGACGGAATCTTTTCTTTGGTGCTCGGGAGATAGGTAGGGAAGTCCCGTTCGCCACTTTACTGGCGAACGGGGCCTACGCGGCAAGGTGACAGCTTCATGCCTGGGAATCACCGTCTCTCTTGATCGGAACTGTCCAGGTCTTTGCCACACACGCTTCCGAATCGGCTTACTCCACAATCGTCACAGTCATTTCCACGCGATCAATCGGATTGTCGCAAGGCCCCTTGTCTGCAGGAGTCGGCGCACCCGTTTGGCACATGACTCTCGGTAATCCGACAATCTTATCCGCAACCCCGATTCCTTTGACCACCTCGCCAAAAATCGTATATTTTCTATCGAGAAACCGCGACTCTTCGACCACGATAAAAAACTGAGACCCGGCGCTATCAGGCTCTTGCGCCCGCGCCATCGACACCATGCCCCGCTTGTGAGGCAGGTCGCTAAACTCGGCCTTCACATTGTGTCCAGGCCCGCCTTGACCATAGGCATTTTTCTTCAGTGAATCTTTGGTGTTCGGATCACCGCCCTGGATCATAAATCCGGGAATCGCACGATGAAAAATCGTACCATTGTAGAAACCGGACTTGGCCAGCGTGATAAAATTCTCGACATGGTTCGGAGCTACGTCGGGGAGAAATTTGATCTCTATATCGCCAAACTTGGTTTTAATGATCGCCCTCGCGTTGTGGGAGTTCACAGATTCAACTCCTGACGGGGCGGCATCAGCCGCCAAGCAGTACCCAGTCATGCCACCCGCAACGATCCAACACATCGCACTCACGATTCCTACCGCGTTTTTCCATTGAGTGTATGCCATCGTGCCTCCTTCTTGCTGATCCGCTACCCCTCGCCTCCCGCTGTCAACTGTGCAAGCGCTACCTTCGCCGCCATTTGCTCAGCTTCTTTCTTACTATGCCCAGACCCGACTCCACGCATGATACCCTGAATCGTCAGCTCGACTTCAAACACTTTCTCATGATCAGGGCCCGATTCTCTGACCGTCTCATAACGCGGCAGTGTTTCGAAACGCTTCTGACAGACCTCCTGTAGTTGGGTCTTGTAATCATCCATCCCGGGGCGGGCTTGCTCCGCACGCGTCGCCAGCAATTCCTCTTCCAAAACCCGCAAGGTGAAGGCCCGGCTCGCCTCAAGCCCGCCATCCAAATAGACGGCCGCAATCAACGCCTCTAGCGCATCCGCCAGCAGAGAATGTTTTTCCCGCCCCTTCGAGAGCTCTTCCCCTTTTCCCAGGCGCAACAGACGACCCAGCTTCATACGCCGGGCGGCTCTGGCCAGCGAGGCCTCACTCACGAGTTGCGCTTTCAGCTTGGAGAGCCCGCCTTCGCTACTGTCCGGAAACTCGGCAGCAAGATACTCACTCATGACGAGTGACAGCACGGCATCGCCAAGAAACTCCAGCCGTTCGTTCTGTGTTCGATCTTTGCCGCGCCGCTCGTTGGAATAAGACTTGTGAGTCAGGGCTTCTTCCAGCAGACGAAGCTGGTGGAAGTGGTAGCCCAGGAGGCGCTGGGCCGCCTCAATTGACGTTACCGGCGTCATAGGACCTGACTCGTGATGAGAAGGGGATTACGAATCACACCGGCGAAAGAGCAGACAGGCGTTGACCCCCCCGAAGCCGAACGAATTGGAGAGGACCACCTGAGGCTTGGCTGGGCGTGCGCGGTTGGGCACGTAATCGAGAT
>JACQHN010000216.1 GCA_016199015.1 Nitrospira defluvii | reverse complement strand
GCAGGATACCGTACGGGTCTTATTCAGCATCGCAAGACAATAGGGACCTTGTACGGAACCAGCTAATACATAGTTGCTTTCAATTCACACGGAGAACAATATGAGTACAAATGTAATCGTCACTTTTAAATCGAAGCCAGAAAAATTAGCGGAGTTTGTAAACCTACTGAACCAAGCAAAAAATGATCTCCCTAAAGTCGCTGGTTGCAAGGTCTTTCGAATATTCAATGATGTCAACGATCCTTGTACTTTTACGCTGGTCGAAACCTGGGCATCTGAAACCGATCATAAAACAAATATCGAAAGCATGGTGGCATCGGGTTTTTGGAGCCACCTTGCTACACATCTAGCTTGCGATCCAACAAGCGGTTACTACAAAGAGCTTTAAGGCATGGCAATAGCTATGCCTAACATGGCGTTCGAGAGGGACGCGCCAAAATCGGCGCGCCCCTCAACTTTATGTTGGGCGGGTAAGAAGACCGAGTCCCCCCTATCCTCTAGAAAAATTTCGTTTTGACCAGGTCCAGGATCTGGCGGGCTGCGTCGTCTGAGGGAGTGGTGGTGGTATCGACTCTGAGGTCCGGATTGGTCGGCGCTTCATAGGGAGATTGGAGTCCCGGAACTGTGAGAGAGTCGCCACGCTGGCCCTTCAGATAGGTTCCTTTCTTGTCTCGCTCCATACAGGTCGCGAGGGGACATTCCACGGACACCTCGATGAACCGCGGGATCATGGACCTCGCAAAGTCCCGATAGACCCTACGGCTCGCCGTGGCATCGAAGACCACGGTTACCCCATGGGCCAGGAGCCTCTCTCCGGTGAATACCAACGCGCGATAAAAGAGGTCCCGCTCTACTTCTGGAGGATAACTTCAGGGGACATTCTGGTTTTCTTGACGCGTGATTCGAACAGCCGCCCGCAACAATTCAGAATGTTCCCGTTTCTGTGCCCCGTTGCGTCACGTTAGCGTATTTGGTAACATTGGCGCGTGGCGTTTGAGGTCGAGTACTTCCATGAACGCGTGCTTGCCGAGATCGAATCTTGGCCGGTTGATGTCCTTGCAGACTATGCGCGCCTTGTTGATCTGTTGGTCGAGTACGGCCCTAGTCTTCGATTGCCGCATTCGCGCTCGTTGGGCGAAGGCCTGTTCGAGCTGCGGCCTCGAAGTCGCACTGGCATTGGCCGCGCGTTCTACTGCTTCATGGTGGGCAAACGAGTCACCGTGCTGCACGCATTCATCAAGAAGACTCAACACACGCCAGATCGAGAGCTGAGGCTGGCGCGCAAGCGCCTAAAGGAGTTGCACAATGGCTGAATTGAAATACAAGCCTGTCTCACACGATCAAAAGGCCTTCCTTGCTAAGGCTCGTACACGGAAGGGCTTCAGCAGAGCCTATAACGCCCTGGCGCTGGAGTATCAGGTCGCGGGGCAAATGCTCAAGGCTCGCTCTCGCGCCGGTCTCACCCAAGACGCAGTCGCAGCGCGCATGGGCACGACCAAGAGCGCAATCTCCCGCCTCGAATCAGCGAGCAAGCACACTCCATCGCTTGCCACACTCAAACGTTATGCGAGCGCTGTGGGGTGCGAGCTTCAAGTCAAGCTGGTGCGGATGAAGGTAGCGTAACCCCCCAACCCTTCGTTTGAGCTGACAGTCGAGGATAACTTCAGGGGACATTCTGATTTTCTTGACGCGTGAGTCGAGCAGCTGCCAGAAATAATTCAGAATGTCCCCATCTCTGAGCCTTTGGTCCCATCAAGGAGCGGCTGCTCGGCAGTGTGTCACACCGCATCCTCGCCCTGGCCCCCCTGCGCCACGTTGATCGTGAACGGCCCGGTCAAGGCTATGAAACAGATCTTGCTGCCGCTCCAAGGTCTCTCCGATGCGGAAGCCGCGATTCGTTTTTTATCGCTGAAGCCGTTCCACGATCCGGTTGAGGTGACCCTGCTGACCGTCCTGCCTTCAACTCAACCGCCATGGCCAGGCGATGCCGCCGCTGCCGCAGCCGAGAAACTGGAGGAGCAAGCCTTACACAGCGCGCGCGGCTACATCGAGAGCGTCACAGAACGTCTCCACGCCTTAGGTTATCAGGCGCGGGGAATAGCCGTACTCGGAACTCCCTCTGCCATGATCTTGCAGGAAGCCAGCAACCTTCGCTCTGATCTGATTCTGATGGGCACCAGTGGCAGGCAGGGAATCACTCGCTTCGTGCTCGGCAGTGTGTCTCATGCTCTGTTGCACAAGATGCCATGTCCGGTTCTGGCCTTCCACTAAACACCGCTGGCAGGATGCTGAAAAAGCCCGCCAACATCGTTCTCACCTTGAACGCATCCTCAACGTACCCCTGAGGGTACACCTCCGGTGCGTTCGTCGGCTGCGGCCTTGCTGGACGGCCTTTTTGAGCATCCTCTTGCAGAAACTTTTCTTTGATTAAATCCAAGCTCTGGCGAGCTGCGTCGCTGAAGGTTGCGGGGTTATGCTTATCCGCATAAGATGCCAGAGTAAAGAACCCCGCCCTTCCGGGCGG
>JACQHN010000222.1 GCA_016199015.1 Nitrospira defluvii | reverse complement strand
CGACCAAGTCATCGAAGAATCTTGGCCGGTAGTACGCGATGCGGAGGAATTCCACGATGCGTTGCTGTCGTTGGGGTGGGTGCCCTGCGAGCGCATGCCCGATTGGGATCAGTGGGTGCCGGTGCTGTCAGCCGCCGGGCGGTTGGTGACGGTCTGGCGTGGAGACAGGCGGCTGGGCTGGGCGGCTGCGGAATTTCGTCACGTTGTTCAGCTGCTGTTTCCAGGTGAACAGATCGATCCGGAACATGGTGTCGCGGTACCGGCCGAATCCCTGGAACGTGAAGAGGCGTTCGATCGGATAGTATTGGGCTGGATGGAAAGTATCGGACCAACCACGGCCGCGGAACTATCGCAGACCCTGCATCTTTCCGAGCAGGAGGTTCAAGGGACTTTTCTCAGACTCGAAGCCCAAGGGCATGTCCTGCGCGGCTGCTTCCGTCCTGGCCAGGCAATTGAACATTCAACACTGAACATTGAAAATTCCGCCGCCGCCATTGCGGCGTCGCCCGAATGGTGTCACCGGCGATTGTTGGCCAGGATTCACCGGCTCACGATTGGTCGCCTGCGCAAGGAGATCGAGCCGGTCTCCGCCGCGGAGTTCATGCGGTTCCTCTTTCAGTGGCAACATGCATCGCCGGGAGCGCGTCTGCATGGCGAGGTCGGGCTCCTGGAAGTGGCCAAGCAACTCGGGGGATTTGAGGCGGCCGCATCGGCGTGGGAATCCCACATCTTGCGGGTCCGACTGGCCAAGTATGCACCGGAGTGGTTGGATCGATTGTGTTTGAGCGGGGCCGTCATGTGGGGCCGTCTGACGCCGCCTCCCCGCTTGATGCAGGAGTTGAGCCCTCTGCCGGGGCGGCGAGTCGTGCCGACCAGGGTTGCGCCGGTGAGTGTGTTTGCTCGCGAGGATGCGGTTGCGTTGCTGGCTGCCGCCGGCGAGGGCATGCCGCACATGGATATCAACGCCCGTCTCGGCGCATCGGCCCAGGCGGTCCGTCGCGGTTTGCAGGAGCGGGGGGCGAGTTTTTTCAGCGAGATGCTGCACGTGACCCGCCTGTTGGCGTCCGAGGTGGAAGATGGGCTGTGGGAACTGGTGGCGGCCGGCCTGGTGACGGCCGATGGGTTCGACAATCTGCGCGCGCTCATCGATCCCCGGCGGCGGCGCGCGGAGGGGCGTGGTCGGAGTTGCCGCCCGCGCCATGTCGGTGGTCGGTGGTCGTTGCTGAGACCAGCTGAGAGCTGTCAGCTGTCGGCTGTCAGTTCTGTTGAGAGCGTCGCTCGACAACTCTTACACCGCTATGGCGTGGTGTTCCGCGACCTGTTGGCGCGCGAGTCCGTGGTGTCGTCCTGGCGCGACCTGCTGGTCTGTTACCGGCGGATGGAATCGAGGGGGGAAATACGGGGCGGCCGATTTGTGTCTGGTTTTACCGGCGAGCAGTTTGCGTTACCCGAAGCGCTGGAAGCACTGCGTGCGCTCAAAAAACGGCCGGGGACTCAGCAGGAGATCAAGATTTCCGCCGCCGATCCGTTGAATCTCGCTGGGGTGATTTTGCCGGGGCCCCGTATCGCCGCTGTGCCGTCGAACTTTGTGGTGTTTCGAGACGGCATGGTGATTCGCACAGTGACGGGCCGTGAGACGACTGATCGTCAAGTGCCTTCGGTGATCGAAGTCGGCCAGGTCCGAGGATAGCGCGCACGATTCCGAGTGTGTCGCCGCTTCATAGTGGAGCGGCCGGCGAGACGGCATCTCCCGCTCAGATGAGCGGAGCAGGAATCGCCAGGAGTGGGCAGCGCGCTCCGCGCAGGACACGTTCCGTGGTGCTGCCCCGCAAGATATCTAACAAACTGTCCTGCCCCTTCGTCGTCATCACAATCAAATCCACGTCGAATTCAGCTCCTGCCGCCAGAATCCACTCCACCGGGTCGCCCTTGCCGAAGAGTTGGTTCCAGGACCAGTCGGCTCTCTGCGGCAGTGCCAACGTCTCTACCTCGGTTTCCTCACCGGCATGGACCAACGTCAGTGTGATGGGTGGAGCACCGAGCTTCGAAATGAGCGAGCTCGCGGCATCAATCGCCGGCTGAGACGGGGGATCGGTCGAGATCGGTAATAACAGACGATGGAGTGAGGTCTGACCGGTTTTGAGGGAGACGAACCCTTCCACGTGCGAGGGCACGAACAGCGTGGCCACTTCCATTTCGCGCGATACCGGCTCCGCGACCGGGTTTTGGAGCCATCGGGCAGAGCCCTCGTGCTGGTGGGTGGCCAGCACCATCAGATCGGTCGGCGAGGCAGTGAGATGATGGATGATCGCCTGCTTCAGATCCGTGGCCAAGGCACGAACTTTCTTAATGCCGATCCCCAGTTGCGCCACGTCACTCTTGGAGCTGGATTCCGGGAGAAGGCCCCATGTGGCCAGCGTGGGACGGATGCGAGGAAAGTCTTCGAATCCTTCCGGAGCCACAGCGGGATCCACATGCATGATCGTCAGTTCCGCCCGGTGTACCAGCGCCAGCTTGAGGGCATGGGCAAAGGCCACGTGACTGTCCTGGGAAAAATCTGTGGGGTGGAAAATGCGTTGAATGGGTCGCGGAGTGAGCGTCGCGTTCATGTCGATATGAATCCCCTGTGAGGTGCTGGTGTCCTGCGTGGGCGCATGCCGACTGGCCGGCGGTCAGCGAGGCGCTGTGCGCACCTGGTTCACGAGCTCGTCGGTCGAGGAACTGCCGGATTGGCTCCATCGGCTGTAGGCATCTTGCTCGAGCAGGTGAAATGCAGGGACCTCGGGCTTTCCCATGAGTGTATCCAGGGAAGCCAGATACTCCCCCTGTCCGCGGGCGAGGTCTTCTTCCAGGTTCTGGGCATTGTAGGCGGTGAAGGCGGCGACTTTATGCTCGGGTTTCAGGAGGCCGTCTTCGTTCCACCAGACCCGTCCCGATGTCGTCCCGGTAATGTTCGAGGTGGTGTCTGTCGTTTCCTTGAAGGTGGCTTTGAAGGAACAGGCTGAGAGCAATACCATCAGGGACAACCCGCCGAATGCCGCGAAGGTGTGACGAGAGTTCATGGTCCAAGGCTCCTTTCGTGAGGCGAAAAGGATACACGCAATTTGGCGCGACTATATCATAGTACCGACCGAAATGAGCCTGGGGAGATGCCGAGCTGGACAGTGGGAATGTACACCACCTTTCCGTGCCGCCGCCGTGAGGTCGGCAGGCGGTGGGAGCCTTCAGAGCCTGGCTTGCGCTCACAGAAAAAGAGAGGATGACGATTGACAATCTTCTAAGGCCTGCGCAGAATCGGCGAATCCGAGAGGGCAAGAACTTGGAACGCGGCGGTCTACTTGGAAGAGAAGTCAAAGCCCGGGACCAGACTCGCAGCGGTATGGTAGGGAGGCCTGAGCATGAAGACAATGGTGCTGCTATGCATAATCATGGGTGTGAGCGTATGGGGTGCGCCGGTACGTGCGGAGTCGATTCCTCTCAAGCCTGGTGAGTACCAAATCACGGCGGTCACGGAATTCAGCAATGGAGAGGCGGGCAAGCCCGACACCCGCACCCGGTGCATGAAGGACGAGCACCTCGCCCATCCAGATGCCGTCTTCAATTATTATGTGATGAATGGATTCAAGCCCAAGCCGTCAAATAAGGTCACGAACCTGTCGATACAAGGTGGAAAGGTCAGTTATGACATTGAGGGGCCCCATGCGATCACCCGCGTGGAGGGCACCGTATCCAGTACCACCTTCTCTGTGGTGCGTAAGGCAACACCCACCTCCGGGACAGGGGTGTTGGTCACGATGAAGATCGAGGGGAAGCGAACAGGAGATTGCCTGAGCAAGTGACAGCGTTCCGAATGTGGTCGGGCCGCGTTTCGCATACCCAGGTTTGAAGAGGCCGGGTCGGCCCGGCCTCCTGCCTCTCACCGTTAATGTGTCCACAATCGCTGATACCATGTCTTTTCTTCGCCGGCCGGCCATGATGCGATGTGCATGGTCTTGCGGATGTCGCCGATATTCCACCCCGTCAGTGATGCCAGGGTCTGTGCTTCTCGCTCGTAGCGCTCGCGCAACTGTTGCCGGTAGGCGGTGGCGGCTGCGCACTCATCCGAGCCGGTCCAGGGATGGCGGAGGATATAGCGCGCCTGAACGTTGCCGCGATCCGATGTTTCCTGAAACATCAGATCTTCGGGAAAGTGTGCGGCGTCGTAGCGGACGTGCAGCCTGGTGAGAAACACATTCTGCGCCCCACCCATGCCCTTCCCCATCCGACCACCATTCTCCTGCCAAAAGACCCCCAATCCTCTCAGTTCATCGGCCGAGAGCGGATCCGCCGCGCAGGGGTCGCACCAGTTCATGTCCCAGGCATATTCCAGAAACACACCCCGCTCACTCTCACGCTTCACTTGCTGCGTGAAGAGATCGCGATAGAAGTCGCCGAACTTGTCCTTCACGTAGAGTGGAATCTCCTGCGCTTCGGGGAGCCGCACCGTCCGATAGTTCGTCGTTTCGACCCGACCCTGCTTCGTCAGGAAATAGATAAACAATTCCTGTGGCCCGTCGGCGTTCACCGTGCCCAGCCGGATCGGCAGCATGAACTTCGGCGACTCAAACGCAATCTGGAGCGGACGCAAGTGGGTGAGGCCGAGCTTGGCCTG
>JACQHN010000215.1 GCA_016199015.1 Nitrospira defluvii | reverse complement strand
TCGGCGAACAATTCCGGATCACCTTGATCGGTGCGGTTTTCTAGCCGATTCATAGAAATCCATGAATTATCCGGGCTAGCCTCATGTGGCCACGACCAGCAGGTCAATCGTAAAGCTGAGCGGTCGCTCTGTGGTCAGGTGGGTCCCCATTGGGGACGCCATCAGTTAAAGATGAGTGGGTATCTGCGGAGAGGAGTGTAACGATTCGTTTCCGGATTGCTACCACTCTGCTACCAGAACAGGCCAACACTCATTGTTTTCCTGGTTTTGGGTCTGCCCCTGATTTATTGGATTTTTCATGTGTCTCCGCGGAGTTGTCACCGTGGTAGGTTATCGTTGAAGACGATACTTCGGTGTTCAATCGAGTTCGTAAACCGCAGGTCGGTGGTTCGATTCCACTCGCCGGCTCCAGTTTTCAGAGACTTACACAGCCACCGTTGGTGCAATCAGCCGTTGTGCTGAAATTGTGCGCACGGTTCTTCTTCGGTCCAAGACCTCCACCCCGTCCCGCAAACTTTCCGGATAGTGATGGGCATAGCGCTGCGTCATGCTCGGGGACTTGTGTCCGAGCAGCCGTTGGACTTTGTACAAGTCCACTCCTCCTTGCACCAATCGCGTCGCAAAGGTGTGTCGCAGATCGTGGAAGTGGAGATCCGCGATTTGTGCGGCCTTCAGAGCACTGGTAAAGCTCTGCCGGAGTTTGCTGCCGTCCAATGGGCTGATGGCTGCAATTCTCTCCTCAGGAGTCCTGCGATGATAAGGAGAGCGAAATACCGGTTCTTCTCGTAGGGGAAAAAACATTATTTTGCTTGCCGAACCATGATTACCGAAACCGATACCTGCCGCAAATACGTCTTGTCAAACCTGGTTCAAGCCGGTTGGGACAAATCCGCATTCCCGGCTGGGTTGATTACCACCCAATACAATCCTTCCATCAGTAAAAGATTACTGTGGGGAAAGTTCGAGGCCGTTGTCCAGAATTGAGACCTCCGGCAATGGTGCCCTTGTGCTGAACGATTCAAAACACAGGAACCTTTTCGAGTCTGCACCTGGACTATATACCTATCTCATCCGGCGTCAGATTCTCGAATACGTGTATTGTAAGTGGGCGCAGTACTGGGGGATGACTCTCTTCCATTCTATGGGCACGAGCCTGCACGATTCCCCCGTTCGACAAATTCGCACGCGCCTGCATGTCCCAGCGAGTCATCGGTGCTCCGGTCTCACTCTTGCTTAATTACCCCTCCACCCTTCTGCGCAAACAATACATTGACAGCTACAAGTGGGAGGTTCATAGAGAAGCCCCAGCACGGCAGGCCGGAGCCGTTTGGTTGTTCGGAGCGCGCACCCATGCCGATCCAGAGCCAGCCTGGTAGTCGTCTCCGGTCACGCCCGGCTCTCGGTTTGCACACACACTACTTCCCGCTTAAACGCTATCGTCACTCCAAATCGTTCCATCTCCTGCGCCGTCTGACTCAGTTTGGTCGCTGCTGTCTGAATGGGGAGCGGTTTATTCGAAACGCTGTAGAGATACAAGACGTGAGGTGGCTGCGATCTCGGTCTCCCAGGTCGCCTGTTTACTTTTCCTCGGGCAGTCCTTCATGCCGATCTGCTGGTCGTCTTAGCGTAAGCGGCCCCTCAAGTATTCCAGTCTTGGGAACATTCCGGCTTTCTCTGGCAGGAGTTATCACATGGATTAACAGCTAAACGGTCTTGTGCAAAGGAGGTCGCCTATGAAGACTCGTTGGTTGCTGCACGCATGGATCGTCTTGGCAGTGGGAGTGGGGCTCGTGTCGTGTTCGAAAGATGAGATAAATCAGGTTATGAACCGGCCAGCGGAGATCATTCTGTCGTCGAGTCCTTGCCAGCCGGCTGGAGTGGCCTCCACCGTAACGCCAGAGTTTTGTGTAAATGTAACGGACATACAGCTGCTCAGCCGAGATACTGAAGCCGATGTCAGTCTGACGCTCGTGAACCGAACGGGGCGTAGGCTCTTCCTAGCCTTGTCAAGTCCGCCTTATCTCACAGATAGCAGCGGAGCAAAGTGGGATAGAAGGACAAGCACTGGGATTGGCTTCATATCCCCTAGTAATGTTCCAGTACCGCTAGAGCCAAACGTAGAAACGCAGGTATCTTTTTTGTTCTACCATCACGGACAGGCCCCCACAGACCTGACCTTCTCGATGCGTGGAGAAATTGCGATCATGAAGGTGGACTCTCGCGGTCAAGCGAACCCTCTTCAGATTGGAGTTAAGCGCGGGTTCAACCTCTCGGGGATTCGCACCAAGCAACAGCCACCCCAATCTAGTGCTCCTACAAACCAGAACCCGAGCATCGAGTTTACCCAATTGGCTCCTCTGGACGTTGGACTCGCCGCACCCCGAACCGAAGAGCCTGACATCCTCGGAATACGTCTGGGGATGTCTCCTGACGAAGCGAGGTTAATTCTGAAAAAGCAGGGGTTTTCACTACAGCCCAGTGATGTTTCTGAGGCCACGATAGAAGGTCTACCCAATAGTCGGCACATTGCGAGCATGGCCACTTTCTCCGGCATTCCCGCTCGGACCATATTCCTCACAGCTGTGCGTCGGAGATCGAGCGGGATTTTACCCTCGCAGACCAGTCGCTTTTTCTTCTCATCCATCAACATACGCCCGAGTCCTACCGCTTCACAGGCTTTACCCCAAGAGCGTTTCAATCTCTGAAGGCGAATGCCGCTCCGATGTCAGATCCACGGACAGGGTACCGCCGCTCGCGCGGTCGCCGAGCGCGGGTGGCTGTCGCCAGCCCGCGCAGCGCACGCCTGCTCCCGCCGCCTGTTCTCTGGACGGGGCTCCTTCTCTTGACAGAACCAGCGTAACCTCCTAGCCTTAGGCTGACTGACCAGTCAGTGAGGAGCTTGCCCTATGGATGATCGTATCGTTGTCGATTCCAAAATCTGCAGCGGGAAGCCCACGATTCGAGGCACCCGCAT
>JACQHN010000214.1 GCA_016199015.1 Nitrospira defluvii | reverse complement strand
CTGCGCGACCCCACCGTCCGGTTCCACCGTCACAGCGAATTTCTTCACCCGTGAAAACTCAGGAAGATTCCTGACCAGCATGCGGCCCTTTTGGCCGGTATCGAGACCGAAGACTCCGGCGCTCACAGGTTTGTCGTCGATAGCCCAGAGTTGATAGACCTTGTCGCTCGGCAACGCCGGCAGATTAAACGCGTAGAGCCAGGCCTTTTTCGTGACCGGGTCGAATAACAGGAACGCGCCCGCTGACTTGGCCATCTCGGACCCCGATAGCGACACGACTTTCGACGCAGGATTTTTAAAGAAGCCGGTGAATTCGTCGGTTTGGCGGGCCAGCCGCTGCAGAGAGCTTTCGCGCTGGGTCAGCTGAGTCCGCACATCGTCCAATTCTGCCTCTCGTTGAATCAATTGATCCCGCAGTTCGGCGAGTTCAGTGGCGCGTTGGTCCAGTTCTGACTTGAGGGTCCCGACAGCCTGTTCGCGCTGCTGTACATCCGCTTGCAAGGTCGTCACGCGCGTGGTCGCCTGCTGCACCGCGGCTTGCAACTGTTGGATCTCTCCCGAGCGCTGAGTCGATTGTGTATAGGACAGCCATGCCAAATAGCTGCCCCCGATCACAATCGCGAGACCGGCGAACCCCATCGCGAGGCGAAACGGCCAGGAGCGAGCGGGTGCAATCGGCGGAAACAGATGGTTCATCCACTCGCCTGGTTCCAAACTTGACCGCCCGGCAGGCTTTTCCAGTTCGGCCGCACCTGCAAGAGGGGTCGGAGCCGACATGATCTTGGCCTTGAGCGTGTTGGGAGGCGTGGCCGGGGTGAGACCGAACGGCAGATGCGACGCCACGGTCTGATAATCCTTCAAGGCGGCATGGCAGGCCGCGCAGCCCGACAGCAGATGAGCCTCAATGGCCTGCCGCTCCGAGCGTTCGAGGGCGCCGATCGCATACAGGGGAACCGCTTCTTCCAATTCCTCGTGCGTCATACCCCTTCACCTTGCGGCAACGTGTGTTGCAAGGAAGCGCGGAGTTTCGTCATGGCCAGCTTGATTCTGGTCTTCACGGTGCCCAGCGGCTGATTGAGTTTGGCGGCGATCTCCGTATGCGTCAACCCCTGGTAGAAGGCCATTTCGATGGCCTGTTGCTGCGGGAGTGGAAGGTCGAGAATCGCTTTCGCCATCAGCTGCCGCAATTCGCTGTCTTCCTGGGCTTCATACGGATTCGGACTCACATCGGGCGTGTGCGACACCAATGGATGCTCAAGGGAGTCGGCCACCAAATGCTGTCCGCGAGATGCTCGTGATCGCAGCCGATCGATCGCGCGGCTGCGCGTCAGGGTCACCAGCCAGGCGATGGGGCTTCCCCGACCGGGATCGTACTTGGCAATTTTTCGCCACACTTCGAGATAGACTTCTTGGAGCAATTCCGCCGCCTCTTCCCGATCGCTCAAAATTCGATAGGCCAGGGTGAAGAGCAGCGTGCTGGATTGATCGTACAGCTGGCCGAATGCCTGAGGATCTCCCTTGGCCACGCGGGTCAAGAGTTTGGGCTCGATGCTCGATGCGGCTTGTCGGGAGGCAGATTCCATGCAGTCGGCCTAGGCGCGGGGCACTCCTCTGGGTCTCGGCACGCCACACTATAACACTCTACGGAAGAAACGACCAACCGGATTGCGATTACGTTCTTGTGGTCACAAGAAACGGTGAGGCCACGCAGGCGAGCGGCTCAACCAGTCGGCTCAAAAGTACCGGGTCAGAACCTGCGCGGCGTCTGCAGGGCCCGAGAGCGGCGGTGGCGCCTGTAGGATGGGTTGATCGAAGGCCTGGTGTATGGCCGATTCCCAACGTCCATCGAGAAAGTCTGACAGCGATAACTCTACACCTTGACCATAACGGTGCAGATACTCGACGAGCGGCTGCTCGTCCGGAAAATTGTACCGGCGCACATAGACGACCGCTGTGCCTAATGCCACGGCCTCGACGATGGTCCCATAACCAGGCTTGGTCAGGATCATGTCCACGGAGGCCAGCACCTGCTTGAATGGCCGTCCCAGTGTGGCCAGTGAGGTGACTCGCGTAAGCCCGTGAGGCACAGCGCCATCCACAATGAAGCGATAGGGATGCATCGACTCCATCTGTTGGAAGGGAAACTGCCGCAGGGCAATGCCGCCAAAGCCGACGAGAATGATCCGGTCCGACGCCTCAGCGCCGATAGACTCGCGAAGCCGCATGGCCTGTGGCTCTGATGGTTCCGCGATGGGACCGATATCGAGTACGTGTCGGAATGCGGTCAGATTCATGCTTGGAGCCACGCGCAAAAAGCAGTCGGCCTGCGCATAGGCCTCGCAAATCTGTCGAATGATGTCGGCATGCTCGTCCACCGAGGGATCGACGAATGGCTGCAGCACCAAATCCCATGAGAGGGAGCACATGCCGATGGTGGGAATTCTGGTGGCGGCGCCGGCGGCCATGCCCAAGTGCGAGATATCGGAGAGCACACAAGCGGGACCGGCGGCACGGATGAGCGCGGCCTCAGCCTCGATCTTCTTCTTCCAATCGGTATGCAATGTGCGATGAGCGGCCCAGGTGCCGGGGACATCGATCTTCAGCGGGCCGTCTTGAATGCAGCCCACATCTTGCTGCGCGGCACTCAGTTGCCAGGGAATGGTGAGGTGGGGTTTAAAGAAGCCGGCGGGAACGGTCGTCCGCAAGATTGCACGGAGGTTCGGCACCAGCCGCCCCAACGCATTCAGCACCGGCGCAACTTGCGCGGCATGCCCGTAGCCATGACCGGAAATGGAACACCAAATCAACGGCATGGCAAGGTGCTGAACAAGACTCCTGACGTCGCGCTGTACTGGAAATACTCAACGTGCCGTCGCATATGCACCTGCGACGGTGCCTGGCCCACACTCTTCAATAATTCCATTCCTGCTCAGCTATTCGAGAAGTCGGATTCCATCGGGGCGATGTTGTACATGAGCTCCAAGTCGAACTCGTCGATCAGTTCGTTCACGGCCTCGCGGCCCATATCGGATCGCACTTCATTGATGACAAGTTCGATGGCCATGGCGGCATGCTGGCCATACTGGGTCATGGCGGATTCGATCCGCTGTCTGGCTGTATCAAGATTCATAGATCCTCCCGAATGACTTATCCAAGCGTGCGTAGGAGCTGCTGTAGTTCCGGGACGAGATCAACCCCGCCGTTGGATCGGCCGGAGACAGCGGCATCGATACCGGCTTGCAACACGGGTCTAGCTGCGTCCTTCTTGCCCAGTGAAACCAACGCCCGCCCGAGGGCGAGGTGAGACGCCACGTGCGTGGGATCGAGTTGGGTGGCGACAGTGAGGTGTTCGGCGGCCTCTTCGGCGCTGCCGCCTTCTTGCAGAATTTTATTCCCTAGGCCGTAGCGGCCCAGGAATCCCTTGGGGTTCTTCTCCACCATTTGACGAAACGCGCTGATATCCATGCGGCTCCTTGTGAAGCGTGATCGGCTTGTGAAACGACGCCGGATTGTACCATCGGCTCCATTCAAGCAGCTATGGGTCGTTCAGCTACGCGCGGCGCGGAGTCGCGCGAGCCGTTCGCGGTCGGCAGGAGCCGGAGCTCGCCCCGTACCCAGCGCCAGGTGATGGAGCCGCTCCACACATCTGATGGCCGCAATCGTATCGTGCCGCTGTTCGTAGAGGTCGGCCAACTCTCGCAACACGGCCGCTTCGCCGGCCGGATTGCCGAGCTTGATGAAATGTTCCGAGGCGTTGTTGAAACAGCGTTCTGCTTCCACCGGACGACCGCTCTCAAGAAAAGTTTTTCCCAGCTGGCCGTAGGTACCGGCGAGACCCTCTTCGTTCCCGACTACCTGGTGGGAGTCCAGCGCCTGCGTAAACCACCGCACGGCCTCATCCCAATGTTGCTGCCGGCCTTCCTCCATCGCCAGGTTATGGTACAGGATGCCGAGCGCGCGATGATCATTGAGCGGCTTCAACAGATCGAGCGCTTCAAGGTAGTAGGGGCGGGCTTTCTCTGGACGATCGGCGCCGATGTACAGGTTCCCAAGATTGACGAGCGTGTGGGCGATGGCGTGTGGGTCCTGTTCGCTGCGTTGAATGGCCAGCACTTCTTTATAGCAGGCGTCCGCCTTGTCCAACTCGCCGGCCAGGGCGTAGGCATTGCCGAGGTTGCCGAGACTGTTGGAGAGCTCGCGCTGAGTCCCGGTGACGCGATCGTCCGTCACGGCCGCCTCCCAAGCGGCGCGTGCCTGGATGAGATCCCCGCGATGGAGAAAGATGCGTGCGCGGTGTTTGTCGTTTTCAGCCATTTCTCAGATTCGTCGTTCGTATCTCGTCTCCCGCGTCTCCCAGGAATGTTCAATGCTCAGTTCTCAATGTTCAATTGAACATTCATCATTGCAAATTGAACATTTGTCGGCAAGACGAGATGCGCTTCACGAGTGACGCTTCACGGCTTGTGTCAGTCGCCTCCCTTGGGCGTGTCCTTGCGAAACTCCACCACAATCTCGTCCTCTTCATCCAGGCCTAATCCGGCGCGAAACGATTCGAGCAGCTCAGACACATAGGCGAGGTGCCGTGAGTCTTTTCCATCAGGTGAGGCGAGATAGACCTCGGCAAGCTTCATCCCGGTTTGGAAATGGCGAGCGATCGTTTCTTCTGTCACCTGCTGCCAGGTGATGTAGATGCAGAAGGCCTGAAAGGTATGTGCCTGGGGATGCCGGTCGGCGAGCGCGAGCAATTGCTCGTAGGCCTCGCGTGCCGTGGTTCCTGCATTGGAGGAAAAAGTGCCTTCGAGTTCAACGGCCCGGTCCCAATCGGCACCGAGTTCAACTTCCGATTCCTGAAGTGTATCTTGAGCGGCCAGAGCGGCGTCGAATTGCATGGATGACTCTTTCGTGAAGCGTGATGTGTGGAGCGTCTATCGGTTATTCGTGTCTGCCAGATGCGGACACGTCTTGCCTCAGCATACGCGGGGAGAGAAAAGCAGGTCAATGAGGTCGAGATCGGGGAGGTTACGCGATGGTAGCAGCGCTTATGCGGTCAGCTTCATGACTCGGAGTCATTTTCGATGTTGTTCCGCATGCCACAAGTCGTACTGAATTTGTTGATTCATCCAACTTTCCGCCGTGGTGTCGAACGCGATAGAGAGGCGAACCGCCATCTCCGGACTGATCCCAGCTCGACCATTCACAATGGCGGATAGAGTCTTGCGGCTTACGCCCAAGGCCTCTGCGGCTTCCGTGACGGTGACGCCAAGCGGTTCAAGGCACAGAGATTTGAGAATTTCTCCCGGATGGGGTGGATTATGCATCCGCATAGTCATACCTTTCTCGGTTCCCGGTCGTTGTAGAAGCGGAAGCCTTGCATCAAGCCTTCCTGAGCTTCATCCAGGGTTTCGATTTTCACAGGCTGCTTCGGATGTTCGCTTTGGCCGTTTCCCAATCGGTGAATCGAGACGTTCCGTCGGCCACATGGCGAGCACGCTCAGCAAGGGTGTCCTTATGCCAGGAAGGTGATTCAACGGCTTCAGGAGTGCGGGCGAGATCCTCCCTAACAGGATGAGGAAAAAGTCTGCCAGCGGCGTTCTCGCAAGACACTGCCGCCTCACTATTTCGGCGGCGTTCACAAACGTGACGCGCTTTATTCAGCGCGTCGTGAACCTCAGCGGCTCACCGTACGGCAAGAGT
>JACQHN010000212.1 GCA_016199015.1 Nitrospira defluvii | reverse complement strand
CCGATAGGCTGGTCGCAGCGGCGAATCCGCGATTGCAGCAGAAGCGCTCGTGAATCATGCGGGTTAAAGCTTTTCGTCTGCTTACGCCGGTTGTATGTGCCGATGTCGGCAATCGCCGTCAAATATTCAAGTTGTGCGCGGCGGTGTATACTCCAGAGAGGATCCCTTCATGGTTCAGGAGGAACCAATGCCCTTCGACCCCGCCCTACTCGAACCCCGTATTCGTGCAATCGGTGAAGATCTGGCCCGACGTTCCGGTGGGCAGACTCCCGGCCTGTTCGATTCCCGCTGGTGGTCGCAGGCGGCCATCAACCTGGCGATGAAAGATCCCGCGTTCAAGGCGCAGCTGTTTCGTTTCATCGATGTGCTGCCGTCGTTGCGCGACGATGCGCAGGTCGTGCGTGTGGCGGAGGAATATTTTGGTGACATGGGCGCACACCTATTCGGCGCGCAGTGGGGACTCAAGGCGCTCGCCTCCACCAAGCTGGGCGCGACCTTGAGCGGAAAGGCCATCCGCCATCAGGTCGAGCAGATGGCCACCAGCTTTATTGCCGGGGCCTCCGTGGAACAGGCCGTGCCGACCCTTCGTAAGTTATGGGACGAGGGACGAGCGTTTTCGGTCGACTTGCTGGGCGAAGCGACCGTCAACGAACGGGAGGCGGATGGGTATCGCGATCGTTGTCTGGCGGCGTTGCGCAGGTTGGGTGAAGTCTGTCCCACCTGGTCTTCTGCGCCCTTGCTCGAACGGGATCACCTCGGTCCCCTCCCCCGCGTGCAACTCTCGATCAAGATTTCGGCGCTCTATTCGCAGCTCGATCCGATGGATCCCGAGGGAAGCTATCGCGCGCTCGCAGCTCGCCTGCGACCGCTCCTGAATACGGCCTGCACGCTCCCCGCCTCGATCATTTTCGATATGGAGCAGGCGGACACGAAGGAGCTGATTCTCACCACCTTCATGCGGGTGTTTTCGGAAGAGCCCTACCGGACGTTTCCCCATGCAGGGATTGCGCTGCAAGCCTATCGGACGGATACACAGGACGATGTGCGGAAGCTCTTGGCATGGACCGTTGATCGACAGGTGCCGATCACCATCCGGCTGGTGAAGGGCGCGTACTGGGATTCGGATGCGATTCGTTACCGCCAGCGAGGGTGGCCGATGCCGCTGTTCGAGCAGAAGGCGCAGACGGATGTGAACTATGAGTCGCTGACTCGGTTACTCCTTGAGCACAGTCATGTGGTGAGGCCCGCGTTCGGCACGCACAATCTTCGTAGCCTGGCCGTGATCGAAGCGACTGCTGAGGCCCTCAAGCTGCCGCCAGACGCCTGGGAATATCAGATGATCTATGGGATGGCGGAGCCGTTTCAGCATGCGATGAGTAACCGCGGACGGCGCCTGCGGCTCTATGCTCCGGTGGGAGAGTTGCTACCGGGCATGGCGTATCTCGTCCGCCGACTGTTGGAAAACACGTCGAACGAATCGTTCTTGCGGAAGGAATATGTGGAGTCGCAGCCGCTGACGTTGCTGTTGTCTCCGCCGGAGGTCACGCTTCCTTTGCCGTCGGGACAGACGGAGGGTGAAGTCTCCCTGGCTACTCAACAGCCCGAGTTCGTGAATGAACCGGTGGCTGATTTTTCCCATCCGCTGGTCCGTGAGGCCATGGCGCGAGGCCTCGACCTCGTGCGCAAGGAGTTGGGGCGGCGACTGGATACGTCGAAGCTGGCATCCCATCCGCCGACGGGACCTGACCTGCGCTCGTTTAATCCCAGCCAACCGGATCAACTCGTGGCGGTGGTGCAGAGTTATCAACTTGCCGATGTTGCAGGCCTCATAAAATCCGCTGAAGCCCATGCAGAGGAATGGAAAGACCGAACGGTCGCGGAACGTGTCGCGATGATGCGCAAGGCCGCCGCCCTCATGCGAGCGCAGCGCTGGGAGCTGGCCGCATGGGAAGTGTACGAGGAAGGCAAACCCTGGCGGGAGGCGGATGCAGATGTGGCCGAGGCCATCGATTTTTTGGAATACTATGCCGGAGAAATGGAGCAGCTCGGACTGCCTCGCCGCCAGGGGCATTATCCGGGCGAGTTGAATGAGCTGGGCTGGAGTCCGCGCGGCATCGCCGTCGTGATCTCGCCGTGGAATTTTCCGCTCGCCATTCCGACCGGCATGGTGGCGGCCGCCTTGGTATCCGGTAATCCGGTGTTGTTCAAACCTTCCGAGCGCGCATCGGTGATGGGCTACCGGCTTGCCGAGATCATGAGGCAAGCCGGGGTGCCCGTGGGCGTCCTGCAGTATGTGCCGGGCGGCCCCGATGTGGGGCGCGAGCTGGTCACCCAGGCAGCTGTCGCGACGATTGCGTTTACGGGATCAAAAGACGTAGGTCTGGGAATCATGCAGGCCGCAGCCGTTCAACAGACCGGGCAGCGGTTCGTCAAGCGGGTCATTGCCGAAATGGGTGGAAAAAACGCGATCATTGTCGATGACACCGCCGATCTCGATGAAGCGGTGACGGGAGTCGTGCAGTCTTTCACGGGTTATGCGGGGCAGAAGTGTTCCGCCTGTTCGCGCGTGATCCTGTTGGACTCCATCCATGATGAGTTCGTCCAACGATTGGCTGATGCCGTCATGAGTCTTCGGATCGGGACGGCCGAGGATCCGGCCACTCAAGTCGGGCCGGTGATCGATGGGCGCGCGCAGAAACGGATTCAGGACTATCTTGAGATCGGCCGCCGTGAAGGACAGGTCGTGGTCGATCGGTCGG
>JACQHN010000211.1 GCA_016199015.1 Nitrospira defluvii | reverse complement strand
TCGGCGAACAATTCCGGATCACCTTGATCGGTGCGGTTTTCTAGCCGATTCATAGAAATCCATGAATTATCCGGGTTAGTCCAGACTCGTATCACTTCAGCTTCTGGTTCTCGTCTTCTAGCGCCAGATCCGTCCAGAATCCCTCGCCGTCTACTCTAGCGTTTGCACCAGAAATATATAACGCTTCGCGGATCTCGAGCAGGTGGGGTAGCCGAGTGATGGGTTATCCTGCAGTCCTCCAATACGTGAGGGACAGTCATGAAGGAACGCATGTATCCCGAGAAGCAAAACGCGCCGGCCTTTCAGGGACTGGATGCTGGAGTTCAGCTCTGCAGCCGGCGCAGAGAGATGAGGCAGAAGGGGTCACAGCAAGTGCTCTTACACCCTTAAAGGTGAAGTAGAATCTTATGATTAGGTGTCGTTGTTCGTTCCGTTTTGCCGTAATCCGAGGACACTTAGAAAAAAGCTCGAGAGCACAACCTGAAAACCTAAGGCAACCACAGTAGCTGCTGGCAGGACCAGTCGAAACATTTTGGGAAAATCCACCGAATCAAATGACGAGGCACCCCATGAATATACTGCGAACACCGAACCGAGGATCCCGAGAATGACTAGGCTACTTCCGATGACCACACCTACTTCTAAGGTGATACGCTTTAAAAGCTTTTCAATTTGGGAATCCTTGGGGGCTAGCTTTCCACAGATCCCATAAATTTTCGTGAAGGCGGCAAGGCTGATCGCCTGAAAGCCAATATTAATGGCCAAAGCCGAATAAAGCAGGATGTGAATGTCAAAGGTGCCCCCTCCCAGTTTGCGGGGGCCTAGGGTTAGCCATATCCAACCGCCTACACCGAGCAACATCAGCAGCACACCGGGATAGAGAAAAATCCAGCGGGGACAATACACCAGTAAGAATCGGAGGTGCCTCCAGCCATCTTGCCATGTCCGAAGATGTGGAAGACGGGAACGCCCATCAGGACAAAGTGTGACAGGAACTTCCGCAATGCGCAGACCCTGCAGCGTCGCCTTAACCACCATTTCACTGGCGAACTCCATACCCATTGCACGAAGCTCCAGTCCTGTGAAAGCTGCCCTACTGAAGCCCCGCAGCCCGCAATGAAAGTCGCCACAGGGGCTGCCAAAAAACATGCGCCCTAAAGCAGAAAGAACAGGATTCCCCAAATACTTGTGTAATAGCGGCATGGCCCCTGATTTGATACCTCCTTTGAAGCGATTTCCCATAACCAGATCATAGCCACCACGCAGCTTTTCTATGAATGGTCCTAGACTAGAAAAGTCATAACTACCATCAGCATCTCCCATAATAATGAAACGCCCGCGTGCTTCCGCCACGCCACCGCGCAGAGCTGCTCCATACCCTTTCTGTTTGACCTCGGCAAGGCGGGCCCCGGTCTGAAAGACAATTTCCTGTGACCCATCTGTACTTCCGTTGTCAGCAACCACGACTTCACCTGAAATCCCAATATCCTGAAATGCGCGCTGGGCCTTTTGGATACATACTGCCAAGGTTTCTGCTTCGTTTAAGCAGGGCATTACAACCGAAACTTCGATCGCGCGTAATTTCTTATGCCTCTCATAATTGTGAGAACTTTTTGGTTGCGCCCCCCGTTCTATCGTCGTGAGGGTATTCATGGGTTCTGACCCCTTCCCTTTTGCTAGGCCAAGATCAAAGAAATCACGAGTGACACGTGCTTCGGGAAATAGGAATCGCGGAGTGCCATGGCAGGCCTCTTCTTACCTGTCACCAGCGAATCGACGGAAGCAGACTCAACACACGTAAATAAAGATTCTTCTGAAGCCGGCATCATCAACGGATACCTATGTTGTCGACACCCTAACACAGAGCCCTGGCAAGGCTCATTTGACAAGCCACGTTCATGATCTAGACTAGATTCATGCCCTTTGCTAATAGAACCATGCAGGCCACCGGCTGCCGGTCCTCCGTTGTTATCATCGCCATCGGCCTCGCTGGGATTCTGATGTGTCTTCCTTCCCTCGCGGCTGCGGGCCGATCCCTCTCGGTACCCATTTCAATCCCAACTTACACGGAAGATCCCTCAGGATTTCCGAAGTTTATCCTGAAGTGGGACGAAGGAACCCAGCCGGACCCCCTGGCCTTGAGGTGGGGACGGAGCCAAGTGCCTATTCGGGGCGCTGGCACGGGATCTATTCGGAGTGCCTTCCAGTTTGCCATGGAGCGGCTGGCTCCATCGATTCGCCCGACAGGCACCCTGTCGCTCTACGCAGCATTTTCCGGCCCCATGACTGGAGAGGGCCCTGGAGCCGGAGCTGCCTTGGCTATCGGCTTTCTTGCGTTACTGAAGGGAGACGCCCTGATTCAGGGCATCACCATTACAGGCACTCTCGAGGCGACAGGACAGATTGGCCCCACTTCGCACGTAGCGGAAAAAACAAAGGCCGCGGCCCGTGCGGGGTATCGTGTGCTGCTCGTGCCCAGAGGCCAGTTCTATGCTCCCCGGGCCAACCTCGTAGGAATTGGAGTCGAATCGAAGGTGCTCGTATATGAGGTGGGCACCGTTGAAGAAGCCTACAAAGTCATGACGGGAAAGAAGCTCTAAACTCCCATTCCCGGCCATCCAACCCCACCAGCCCAGCCTTTTCTCCATACCGGACCTCGCCAGCTGCGCGCGCGCCCAGGCTTTTCTGGATACTGTGTGGGGAGCACGCCGCCGCAACAACAAGACTGCTTATCGACCGCTGATCTCTATCGTCGCCCTGAGTTACATCCAATTGTTGATCAGCAGGAACGGCGCCCAAAAACTCGGATGATCATGGCCCGGCTGTGCGAGAATTTTTTGTTGCGCCCGCTGCAATGCCACGGCCTTGGTCACACTGGAATCTTGAAGCTGCCGGTAAAACTCCGCCACGAGTTCCGACGTGGCCTGGTCGTCGATGAACCACAGGCTCGCGAGAGCACTGCGTGCGCCCGCCTTCACCGCGATGCCGGCCAATCCTAACGCGGCCCGATCATCCCCGACGGCGGTCTCACATGCGCTAAGGGTCAGCAGTTCGAGAGGTTCCTTCCGATATTGAAGCAGGCCCACCAACTGCGACAGCCGATCCATCGTAATCTTGTCATCGTAGGCCAGTAGGAACGAGTTATTGACATCGCTCTCGACGACACCATGTGAGGCGATATGCACAACGCCGATACCCTTCTCCTTTATCTCACGTTCCATCGACGGCACGAGGAACTGGTTGTCCATCAACAGCTGTCCCCCATAGATGGCTTTGATCGCTTGAACCTCCGTGGCTACGTTCGGGAGCGCAGGAAAACCCTGGACGGATTCAGTCAACCCCATGGAAAGCAGGTTGATTTTTCCCCGATCCAACGGGCGTGGATCGGTCAAGTCCATGCTCGGCGTCACCGCGACCGCATACTTGTCGACCACGAATTGATGGCCGTCATGAAGGGCCGCGATCGGAATGGTGCGCAGAGGCCCATCCGGTACCATCACTACGGTCGTAATTCCCGATGCCAGGAAATCTTGCTGCAGCGGAGCCATGAGCCAGCCATAGAGCGCTTGAGCTGACGAGAGGTAGTTCTGGGACCGCCGATCCTGCACGAGGCGTCGAAAAGTCCTGACCTCTTGAGTCAACTTGTTAGCGTCCACTGGGACACCGTAACGCCTGAGGCCGCCGGTGGTGTTCACCAACAGTTCGAGCCGGTCCTGCAACATAATGGGGTACACCACCGCGGTGTTGGCGGGAAGAAGGCTCCCGCCTCCCCTGGCACGAGCCGTCGCGACGCAATCGTCGCGAAAATAGTCCTGGAGTTCTGCCGCACGAGAAGCCTCCACCGTGTCTCGAACCTGCACCAGCCATTGTTGACTCTGCTCCGGAGAACTGGCTGCAGCCGCACGACGCAGCAGAGTGTCTTCCACTTCGGTAAAGAGTGGAGCGACCGAATCACGGAAAGAATAATGGCGCCCCTGATACCCGACCGAATACTCATAACGGATAGGCTTTAATACAGAGACCGCTCGCTGATACGCCCCCATGGCCTCATCTTCTCTGCCGCTGGCTTTAAGCAGGCGAGCGGTCTGCCACTGCCAGCGGTATAAGGATTCCGGTGCGTTCACTTTTTGCGCGGCAAAACTGGCCTTGCGGGTAAAATCAAGGGCCTCAGCATATCGCCGTTCCTTCTCCAACAAGGACCCGAGATAGCCCCAGGCGTAGGACTGGGCCCTGGCGTCCCCCAAGCGCGTGGCAACCTGGGCCGCCGCAACGAACGAGTCGGAGGCCTGTCGAAGCAGATTGCCGGCCACCGGCTTGTAAGAACCGGTTGCCTGACTCTTGTCGGGCGCTTTCCTCTTAGGCTCGGCCGCAGCAGGAGGAGGAACCGCTCCGGCGCCATGGCCAGCTCCCACGCTAAGCCCGCGGCTCTTATCAGCGACCGGACGCTCCACCTGGGCCATGAGTTTTGGCGTGCTGACCGCTGAGCGCAGGTCATCGTAGGCCAGACCGACATTCAACAGCCCATAGGACTTGGCATAACTGTCTTGAAGGGTTTGCAGGTCCGTCCATGCCGCGTCCAACGCCCGTTCCGATTCGGCGAACTGCTGGTCCTCCAACAAGGCCATGGCCGCATTCGTTTGCGCAGTGGCTGCCAGAGCTGATTGATTCGTCTGAGTCGCAAGATTCTTGCTCTCGGCAAAAACGTCAATGGCCTCCGCAAACTGGTTGCGCGATGCAAGAACATTCCCCAAGTCATTCAGCAGACCGGCCACCAGCGCCGTCTTGTGTTCCTCTCGGGCGAGCGCAAGAGCTTTGGTTAAATGTTCCGTCGCTTGATCGCCTTTGCCGAGCGCGTAAGCCGCACTGCCCAAACGCCCTAAGATCGTCGCCGTGAGAGTTCGGTTCCCGGTCTGTTCAGAAAGCTTCAGAGCTGTTTGCAGAGTGACTTGCGCCCGTTTGATCTGCCCCCCCTGCTCTAACGCATGGGCGAGGTTGATGAGCGCTTGGCACTGCTGTTGTGGCTTTTGCTGCTGCTCATATAGTCGGGCCGCCTCCATCCAATGGATGGCCGCCTGCGCGAAGGCGCCTTGGTGAAATCGTGTCCTTCCTTGGTGCATCTCCTGATCAGGGGAACTGACCGCTGTGTTGTCAGGGCTTCCAGTATCCGCAGCCAGTGACTGAGTCGAGAGGGCCACCCACAGTGTGACCGTACAACCAAGGACTCCTACGAGTGACCAAACCATGGCGCCAACCCATCTTCGTGAAAGAGCGTCCGCGGGTATCTGCTCATTGCACCCAGCAACAGCGCGCGCCACCGTTTCATTTAACGATTGCATAACGCCCTCCTTGCACAAACGACAACCTGCAACAACATCGCCTCCAAGCCATGCAGGAGGCAGTGAATCGAGAGTCAATCGTCACGCTACCGACTCAGCTGTTCGGATACACCGGTTTTTCCCCCGCCGTTCTCCAACGCCACCTCCGCAGAAGGCGCGGCGAGCCCGCTGCGATAGCACACGAGAGCCAGATCCCGCCATTCGACGGCGTTACGCTGACAAGACGAACATACTCCCCTCCGTCCCTCTGGTATGCACTAAGCAATGCTCGTGCCTTCCCTGATAGTCAGATCAGCTATCGCCCACAGTTCTCCCCCAGGGCCGTGAACACCATGGCCTCGGGCTTGACGGTCAACAGTTTCGGCGGACCGACCATGAAGCTGATCTCCGGCATAACTTCCTGCGCCCCCACCACCTGCTCAGTCTCCAACACGATCGGAGCGGACAGGTAGCGCCCAGGTTGGGGGGGAGCGCTATCCCGATTGATTTGAGCGAAGCTACTGAACTGACCATCCTTTACCCCCGCGCACTTATCAGTCAACAGACGCGGTGCCGCAATTGCGACCTGGGAGGTGGCCAAGACTTTGGGATACTGTATGGCCACTATCGTATCCACGGTATTACTCGTTCCTGGTGGAAGCGCCGGTGATTGCGACTGCCCAGACGGCGTAGGCAAAGGATTGACCACGACATTTGCGCTCTTGGGGACATTGCGGAGTGTGGCAGTGATTACCGTGAACCCTTGTTTGACACCGGTCACCTGAACCGGTTGCGATGTCTGTTCGCCGGGCTTAAAGGTGATTGGACCAATTGGTGAAATGGTTGCCGCACCTGGATTGGAATTGGTGAGTGATACCGTCTCTTGTATCTCAGCTGGTTTATTCAAAGAAATCGTAATCGATTTGGTTTCACCCTCTTGGAGAAACAGATCCGGTGACAGCGTACTAAGAACAGGTGCTGTCACCACTTTTACGAGGCTTGGTTGTACGATTTTCTGCGACTCTGCCGGCGTTTGAATGCTTGCGGGTGCCGGAATGGTTTGCACTGTGCCATTAGGATCAGCATCGAGGGCGGCAAAGGAACTACCGGGGTTCATGGTGATGCTGCCAACAGGTCCAGTGGCCTCGAAGGTTGGAGTGGAACTGAGTACTTCACCACCATAGCCGAGAACAATGTTCTTAAGTATAGTGACCTCCCCACCATAGCCCACACTAGCAACCTGGACGGTACCACCGGGAGCCTTTAGCTGAGCCCCATCTATAGTAACGGGGCCGCCAAGCACTGCTAGAGTTTTCCCCGAGGCAACCGACAAGTTATTTCCACTGATAGTAATGGGAGACACGGTCGGACTTGTGAAACCAAATGCTGAAACGGGGCCGCTTGTGAGGAAGCTGGCCTCAGGGTTAGTGTTAGCAGAAATTCGCCCTCCATCAGCCAGCCT
>JACQHN010000232.1 GCA_016199015.1 Nitrospira defluvii | reverse complement strand
GCTTCGACCGCGCCTCGTTCCTGACTCCCTTGCCATTGTGCGATGCTCACCACGGTTCGGACGCTGTCCTCGGGGGCCACCGTCACCCTCAACGGCCTGGCAGAAATGTCGCCGTGCTCACCGACAACCTGTTCGTACAGTCCCTCGACCAAGAACACATGTGTGCGAGCTGTGGGATTCGCGAGGAGGAACGTCAATCCTCCCGTGAGGTCCGTCCCCGTGTGGATCACGACCTCGCCGGGGAGCCATGCTGCCGAGCTGTCGGGTAAATCCTCCACCACAAAGTGGAACTCACTGCCGTGAGCCACCTGGTGTACCGACAGAACCCAGGTCAGCCCCACGGCAAGGAAACTCACCAGCGACGCACGCTGCCGCCATCGGCCCCTGGGGTCCGTGACGAACTGGTTCGCCTGGCTTCTCTGGTTCCTCATCGTGGTTCTCCCTCGAGCGCCACGCGAACCCCTGTCCCTCTCGACGTGGTTACGGTACGACATGGATCGTTCCTCCCAAATGCGCGTCGCCCTTATGCAAAGGGCAGAAGAAGGGATAGGTCTCCTCCTCGGAGCTGGCCTGCCCCCGTTCAAACTGGGCTGTAGAAATCTGCACCCGGACCGTGTCTTCCGACGTCACGTTCACGCGTAAGGGCTTCGCGCTGGTTTCTCCATTGGCGCCCATGACCTCTTCGAACAACCCATAGGCGGCAAAGGCATGAGTACGATCCGTCGGATTCTCCAGCACGAACACCAAACCGTCCTGCATCTCCGTGCGACGGTGAATCACCACTTCCTGCGGCACCCACAGTGCCCGCTTCTCCCCGACGTCTTGCACCACAAAGTAAAACTCCGCAGCCCCGGCCTGGCTCAAGAACCCCAGAGCGCCGACTAGGGCTGCGGTCGTCAGCCCACTCACAGAACGGTGTGGCCTCGTGCGGCTCATGGTGCGAAACCTTCGGCTTCAGACGAGCGGTGCGATCAGCCGCCGCCGATCTCCCCTCTGGTTTCGATGACATACACTTCACCTCTCACTTCCGGATGGATGTCACACCAGAGGGCATGGCGCTGACTCTCGGCGATGCCCGTGGCCGAATCGAACTTCGAGGGCGCCGTCGCGAAGTGAAGCGTCATCGTCTTCCCCGAATCCACGTGGTACGACTTGAAGTTCTTCCCCTGGACCTCAATCCCGCCTTCCACGCGCACCGGCAACCCCTTGAACAGGTTCGAGGCGAACCCATGCGTGACGCTATCCTTATTATGGATCACGATCGTGGTGTCGTGTGACGGCATCGTGAGACCCACAGTCTCATACCCGTGCTGCCGATCTTTGATAGTGATCTCCACCTTCGACGGCGGGGCGCCCATCCCTTTGGCCTGCGCGTATACGGTGTCTGTTCCCATGCCCGACAGCGTGAACGCCGCCACGGCGAGGGGAACGGCTAGCAACGTGGTTGAATATCCTCTAGTTCTCATGATCTACCTCCTTTTCTCGATACGGGAATTGCTCACGCTCCTCTCCTTCGAAACCTTCTTTTCACTGCACGTCACCTCCTCACTCCGTCACGAGTGTCACTTCCTTTCCGCTCAGTCAGCCATTCAATATCATCAGCCTCGACGCTCGATGATGAACAGTTCCCCCTTCACATCTGGATGCATGTCGCACCAGATAACATGACGCATAAGCGGGCTCATCATTGTGAGCGGGGCGGTCGCTGAGCCCTTCGTAAAATGGAGCGTCATGGTCTTCCCCGGGTCCACGCGGAACGACGTGCCGTCTTTCCCCGCGACCTGATACCCGTCGCCTTCAAGGCGGACCGACACCTCCTTAAACAAAGGGGAGTAGAATCCATGCGTCACCCCATCCTCGTTGCGGACGACAATGGCCGTCGGATTTCCCTCACGGCCGTACCCCGTGACATGAAAGCCCATGTTCTTGATGGTCACCTGGATCGTCAGCTCCGGCAGTTCCTTCTCTACAGTGGCCGCATGGGTCACCGCGGTTCCTGACCCTAACAGCACACCCAGCGCCAACGCTGTTGAAAAGAACACCGCGGTCATCGGATCACCTCTGATTGTCCTCATGCCACACCTCCCTTCTGGAAACCGTTCAGGTCAGCCGGAAATTTCTCCGAACTGATGCTCGATGAACCGGTCGATATGCCGAGACACGTCGTGGTACTTTGCCGGCATCACGAGACAGCAGTAATCGAACAGCCGGTCCGCCACCTCCGGCGGAATGCCGTTCTCGCGGCCTTCGAGCATGTCCATCAGCCGATTCATGGCCACATACACGGCTGTCGCATCCCCCTTCAGCAAGTGCCCGCGCACGACTTCCAACTGCGCGACATAGGGGGCGAGCGTTCCCCAGAACGGCCCCTCGTTCGCTTGCTCGGCCAACACCGCACGCACCATGGCGCCAAGCCGGTCGTCTTCCCTCTCTGGGACCCATACCGGCCCTCCAAGGACCACCACCAGCAGAGCGGTCAAAGCCAGCAACAGGGCCGCTGTCCATCTGATGTCTTCGATGACCCGCATGATGCGCCTCCGACCATCCGTTGCCATCATCCTCATTCCGAAACCCCAACGTACTGATCACTGTCGCTACCCTCCTCTGACGATCTGATTCAATGGTTACAACGTAGTCCGCCGAGGCCGTATGAACAATGAGCCGGCTGCGTCATTTTTGAGGTGATGCAGACGCACTACGTGGAGCATGGTGCAAGACCATGTAACCCAGGACGGATAAATTCAGAAAGGGAGGACCGGGTTCCGGACTAGCCCGCATGATTCACGAAGACTTCTACTACAACCGC
>JACQHN010000015.1 GCA_016199015.1 Nitrospira defluvii | reverse complement strand
TTGCCGGTGCCGGTCTCGCCTTGGAGCAATACCGTCGATTTGGCGTTCTGCGCCACGTCGCGAACCTGGCCAAGCAACAGTTGCATAGCGGAACTGCGCGCGTCGATGTTCGAGAGCGCGTAGGGACTGTTCTGGTCTTCGAGCGAAAATTCAACTCGCTGTCGAAGCGCGAGGAATTCGAGGGCGCGATCGACGACGGGATCGACGCTAGAGAGGTCTACCGATTTGATCAGAAAGTCATAGGCGCCCAGCCGCATCGCTTCGACGGCATCTTCCACCGTGCCATAGGCGGTCAGCATGATGATCAGAGTCTGGGGAGCGATCGGACGGATCTGCCGGAGCGCCTCTAGCCCTCCCATGCCCGGCATCTTGAGATCCAGCAGAATCAGGTCGGGGACGTGCTGCGTGACCGCCCTGATCAAATCCTCGCCCGATTCGAAGCCGGTGACGGCGTGTTGGCGTCGCGAGAGGCGTTTGACGATGGCGGTGCGAATGGCTGGTTCGTCATCCGTGACGTAGATCGTGGCCCGCATGGTTCCCCTCTCTCTGCATAGGTTGTGGCTGTTGTCGTAAGGGGCACCAGACTCGAACGGTAGTGCCGCTTCCTGATTCACTTTCCAGCGCCATGTCTCCGCCGTGCGCATCGAGAATGTTCCGGCAGATCGCGAGCCCCAATCCTGTTCCCCGCGGCTTGCCGCTGGTGAAGAACGGTTCGAACACATGCGGCAGGTGGGCCGGACTGATCCCGCTTCCCTGATCCGTCACCGCAATCTCCAGGCCCGGTTCCACACCGTGTGCGAGCTGGACGAGGATGACGGTAATGGGTTTGCCCAGCGGAGTGGCTTCGATCGCATTCTGAATCACATTGAGCAGCACCTGTTTGAATTGATCGCGATCGGCCTGGATCGTGTAGGGGGCCGCCGGCGCCGAGAGGATGATCGTCGCCTGCTTGTGTATGAGGAGCTCATCTAACACCTTGGTGACTTCGTGCACGAGTTGTACCATATCGAAGGCGAGCGCCACGATTTCGCGGGGGCGGGCATAGTCGATGATTTGATTGACGATACGGTCGAGACGTTTGGTCTCCTGCAGAATGACCTCAAGATCGGGGCGTCGCCCATCGCTCGGATCGGTGTCGTCGAGCAAGAGCGATGTCGTCGAGCCGATCCCGACGAGGGGATTTCTAATTTCGTGCGCGATGCCCGCGGCGACCTGCCCGAGCGTCGCGAGCCGTTCGGCCCGGCGCAGGCGTGTCTGCATGAGATCGAGCGCGGTGATATCCACGTTGAAGCCCTGGTACATCACGACCTGCCCCGAATGGTCTCGAATCGGGATACGTCGGCTCAAGACTTTTCGGACGGTGCCGTCCGCATGGAGAAACCGGAAGACCGTTTCATAGGGCCGCCCGTCCGCCACCGCCTCTGAAAATTCCATGACGACCCGTTCCCGATCCTCCGGGTGAATGGCGCGTCGGACGGCATCCGGATCTTTTTCTTCCCTGGGGTCGAGTCCTGCGAGGAGGCTGTTGTACCGATTGCTGAAGACGAGGGTCATCCCGCGAGTGGTGAAAATGCCGAAGGGGGCATGGTCGACGATGCTCCGATACTTGGCTTCTGAACCGGCCAAGTCTTGGTTGAGTTGTCGCAAGTTGGCCTCCGACTGTTCCACCGCGGCGATGTGGGAATGAATGGCCGAACTCATGGCATGGATGACGCGCGACAGATTCCCGATTTCGTCCGTCCCGGTCATAACGGGAACCTGAGGAATGGGGTTGGTGTCGGACGCCACCACGGCTTTGGCCAGGCGTTCGAGCGGAGTCGTGATGGAGTGGGCGATGAGGTGCAACGCGGCCACCATGCAGATCAATGCGAAGAGGCCGCCACCCAGAATGGTCATCAACATGGTGTCGCGATCTTGAGCGAGTTTTGCCAGTCGGCTGTTCAGAGCGGCTTGCACGAGATGCTCAAATCGGCCCATTTCCTGTCGGATCTTCATCATCAGCGCCCGGCCCTTGCCCTCCTCGATATACAGTCGCGCGTCATTGGTATGCTCGGCTTTCACGGCCTCGATCAACACTTCTTTTTCCTCAATGAACTGCCTGACCAATTGTTGAATGGAGGCGATGAGTGCCTGTTGATCCTCATATTGGGAGACTTTGGCTTCCAGGGTACGCCCGAGGTTCAGCACGTGGTCTTGAGCGGTTCGATAGGGAAACAAATAGTGTTCTTGGCTGGTTAAAACAAAGCCTCTGAATCCGGTTTCGAGGTCGACGATCAGCCGGAGGTATTCGGAGGCCAGCCGCTGGGAATAGTAAATGTCGTTCAGTTGCCCTTCGTCGTCGGAGAAAGTTGTGACGCTACGGTACGTCAAGACGCTAAGGATGAGGACCGTTAGCGCAGGAATAACCGACGCAAGAAACAGCTTGCGGGCGATGGGGAGATTGCTCAGCAGGTCACTCACGGGGGCTCTCAGTCTCCAAAGACATCGTAGTCTTCACCGCCGTCCATGTGCAACCACGTTGCCTGATATGCGCGACGGGACACATGCAGGCGATTCAGCTTGCCACATAACATCGACCTTTCTTTCGTACAGCGGCCGGGCCCTCTAAGGTTTTTGTGCCTTGAGCGATTTCGCACTGTGCGCTTGTGCGATCCCGCCCCTATTCAGACAGTCGATCAGTGATCGTGCCTGTCTGAAAATTCGCTCAGGGAGAGGGGAATAAGGTCCTCTCTCGAACTTCGAGGTGAGCGAATGTGCGATCCGTTGTGAGGCATGTGGTTTGCTCAAGTAGTAGGGGGGCGAGGGTCTCATTCGCCAGGACCGGCAGATCGCAAGGCGTGCGTCGAACGGTTCACAAGGAGGATGCGATGGACTATGTGAAGCCATACGGCGTGGTGGACAGTATGCTGGCTGGCGGTGCATTGAAGCTGAGTTTGCCGCCACGTCAGCTATTACTTCGTGGCATGTTGGCCGGCGCCTATCTGGGCATCGGAACGAGCATGGCGGTGACCGTCGCCGTCGAAACAGGGTATTGGATTATTGGGAGTCTGCTCTTCCCGTTCGGATTGGCCCTGGCCATTCTGCTAGGGGCGGAGATTATCACGGGAAGTTTCGCGCTCCTGCCCTGCGCGGCGGTCGCGGGCCAGAAAAACGCCGGTCTTCGCCAGGTCTTTGCGAATTGGGGCTGGGTCTTCCTCGGCAATCTCTTAGGGAGCACATTGTATGCGGGACTGTTTGCGATTGCCCTGACCACTGCCGGAGACGCGCAGATCAATGCGGTCGGTATCAAGCTGATTGCGATCGCAGAAGCGAAAACCAACTACTATGCGTCGCATGGCACTGCCGGCCTCCTCGCGGCCTTCACCAAAGGGATGCTCTGTAACTGGATGGTCAGCCTGGCGGTCGTCGCGGCATTTATGTCGACGTCCTTCTCCGGGAAAATCCTCGCCATCTGGGGTCCCACCTTGCTGTTCTTTTCTCAAGGATTCGAGCATGCGGTCGTCAATATGTTCCTAATTCCCGTCGGCATGGTGCTGGGCGCGAATGTCAGTGTCTCGACCTGGTGGCTCTGGAATCAGATTCCGGTGACGTTGGGAAATTTGGTCGGGGGAATGCTGTTTACCGGATTGGCGATTTACGCGGCGCATCATGTCGCTGCGCCCGCATCGGCGCAGCCTGTCCCGGCGGCGGTGTCCGCCCAACCGGCGAGTTCCCGGTCCGATCAACCGGGTTATTC
>JACQHN010000217.1 GCA_016199015.1 Nitrospira defluvii | reverse complement strand
GCCCAACCTGCTCGACCCGCTTGAAGAATCCTTCGCGTATAGTGCGCCGATGTGCCACGACTGCGCGTTTGAACCTTATTGTGGAGCGGACCCCGTCTTCCACTCGGCCCTGTATGGGGATTATCTGGGGCGCAAACCGGAATCGGAATTTTGCCGGCGGAATATGGAGACGTTTCGCTATCTCATTCTGAAAATGGAGAGCGATCCGTTCGTCAAGCAACTTTTCATGAAATGGGCGAATCGCTGATGCTCAAACTTCAGGGACAGTTGCCCATCGTACATGCATCGACCAGAGCCCCGTACCTGGTCATGGTGACGAAGAATGCCCAGCTTCCCACCCATCTGAAACAGGTCCGCGCGTTGTTGATGCTGCCTGGGTTGGACCCGACAGGGTTCAAGACTGTCCTGGCCAAAGGGAAAGAGCAGAGCGTAGGGAGTCTGGGTAGCGACGTGTTTGAAGTCTCAGATGACTACGAGTATCTCGATGAGGGCGACATCCTCCGCGTCGATCCCGCGTCGGGGTCCATGCGCTGTTTGTACCGAAGGAACTCGCTCCACAACACGATTCTGTTGACGGAGCGGTGCAATCACTGTTGTCTCATGTGCTCCCAACCTCCGAAGCAGGCTGACGACTCCTGGTTGATGGATGAAGCCATGGAACTCATCGGACTGATCCCCCCTGAGACCGAGGCGTTAGGCTTTTCCGGGGGCGAACCGACCCTGTACGGCGATCGGTTTATTGAACTGCTCCAGTACACGAAAACGCGGTTGTCCACGACCGCGATTGATGTCTTGTCCAATGGACGGGCCTTTAGGGACCTGGCCTTTGCGAAGCAGTATGCCGCTGTGCAGCATCCGGACTTGTTGATCGGCATCCCGATCTACTGTGATGACCCTGTCCGACACGATTATGTCGTGCAGAGCCGGGGCGCATTTGATGACACCATCCAGGGGATTCTGAATCTCAAGGCGGTCGAGCAGCGAGTCGAAATTCGTATTGTCATTCACAGACAGACGATAGACCGACTGGTGCACACCTGCGAGTTCCTCGCGCGCAATTTGTTGTTTGTCGACCATGTGGCCCTCATGGGGTTGGAGATCACCGGGTTTACCCGCCCCAATCTGGACCTGCTCTGGATCGACCCGTACGACTACAAAGATGTGCTCAGCGAGGCGATGGCGGTGCTCAATGCCTATGGAATGGCCGCCTCGGTGTATAACCACCAGCTCTGTACGGTGAATCCGGATGTCCGCGGGAATTACCGCAAGTCGATCAGCGATTGGAAGAATGAGTACCTCGACGAATGTGCAGCCTGTACCGAACGGGATGAATGTGGCGGGCTCTTTAGCTCGTCAAAGCTGTACAAGCACAGCGCACATATCAAAGCCTTCTCCTAGCCGGTAGGCGATGGACGCGGATCGATGAATCAGGCTCCTCAGTCCGTCATGCAAAGGGCTCTGCAAACGACGGTCATCGTCTGTGCCGCTGTGCTGGTGTTCGCGAAGTGGATGCATCCCAGCGGAGATCAGTACGGGGGCGAGGTTCCTGAGGTACATGATGCGGAACGGAATGAACGAAGCACGCCCCGATCATTCGTCCTTCCTGCGACGCCGGGAATCTCCTTCGAACAAGAACGACAGGTTGCTGAGAAAGACAATCAGGACCAGATCGCGACGTGTGTCGGGAGACTCAAAGACCTCGGCTATGACGTGGGGGACGGACGGCCGATGCTGAATGTCCAGCTCGTGGAAGGGGTGTATCACTTTCAAGCAGAGCATCACCTGCCCGTAACCGGTCGCCTGGATCCTGCCACGATGAGAGCTATGCAATGTTCATAACGGAGCGATGGGGCAAGCTGCTAACGGCACTTAATGTTGCTGCCTTGGCCATCATCTTTTTCTACGTGGCAAAGGAGCTGGCGATTCCGTTCGCGGCCGAGGCACTGTACCGCGATCGTTACAAGGAACTGGTCTTTCAGTGTGACAACGTCATGAGAGATCATTTCATTGCAAAAAACCAAGTGCTGACGGCTCCTTCTCCTGGCTCGTTTAACCAGCTCCGTGCAGCGGAAGTGGGATTGCTCACGTGCCACGATTATGACGTATTGAGGAAGAAGCTTATCGCGCTTGGACTCAGTGATAATCGCTTAGCCCAGATGGGACTGGAAGCCATCGAGGAGCGAGCAAAAGATGTACGGACTTTCGTAGAAACCCATGAAATTCGCTATTAGTGCGCTTCTCATCGTAACCGCTCTCAGTGTTTCAGCGTTCGGCGCTGACGAAACCGCCTTTCCTCAGATTTTGAGAAAGTTGATTCTGGAGAACGGATTTACACCAGCCAAGGAGCTCTATGTAAATCCCGATGAAGGATTGGCCCCAGTCGGCAAGGTGATTTTTGAAAGCAAGAAACTCAGTTTAAACGGCAATATCTCGTGTCAGACCTGTCACCTGGCAAAGTTTGGCTCTGCCGACGGGATTCCAAACGCGGCGGCCATTGCGGGAAAGGGTGAGGGACCTGAGCGCCTCTTGAGCGGGGCTAAACTCCTTGCACGGAATACGTTGCCCTTTTGGGGACGAGGGGCGAAGGGCTTTACGACGTTCTTTTGGGATGGGAAGGTCGACTTTAGCGATTTGAAACGGTTCAGTCAGTTTGGGTCTCACCCCCCTTCAGAGGACCCACTCGTTGTCGCGGTGCATCTCCCGGTCGTCGAAATACGGGAGATGTTGGATGAAGATCAGTTTGTCACCGCGCACAAAGTAGAATCCGCTGAACGGGCCAAGGAAGTCTACGGCGCCATCGCGGACAATTTACGGAAGTTTGAGCCGCAAGCGAGCGAATCGTTGGCAAGCTACCTGAAGAAGCCAGTGGCTCAGCTTGCGTATGTGGACTATGCGAGAGCCATCGCGGCCTTCATTCGGTTAGAGTTCAGGCTTAAGGAAACGAAGCTCGAGCGCTTCGTGAAGAAATCGGACACCTTGAGTCCGGAAGAGTTGCACGGCGGGTTGGTGTTTTATGGAAAAGGACGCTGCATCACCTGTCATTCAGGTCCACATTTTTCCGATTTCAAGTTTCACGCAGTGCCTTTCCCCCAGCTGGGCTTCGGTAAGAACGGCTTTGGGGTCGATTACGGACGCTTCAACGGCACGCTCGATCCCAAGGACCTCTATAAGTTTAGAACTCCTCCACTTTATAACGTCCAGAAGACTGCGCCGTACGGTCACTCTGGATCGGTGGCCACGATGGAGGGAGCCATCATCGCGCACTTTGATCCGCTGAGGCTTATGGACCTTTCATCAATGGATCCGGTCTCAAGACACGAGTTTTACAAGAGAATGACCTTGAGTTCTGAAACTGCAACAGCCGTGGGGTTTCTGTCGGTCAGTGACATTAATGACGTGGTCATGTTCTTGAAGACGCTATCTTTCTAGTATTCAGATATCGCTCCGACTGCGATGAATGCCGATTCGTTTAGAAAGATCATCTGAGCGATTCGCTCTCACTAAACGGAGATCGATTCGTAGTGCATCTGCGAGGTTCGAGCTCAGGAGAAACTCAGGGTGCCCTGGTCGCTGGGCGTGTCCATGCCGTGAGCATCCAGTAAGGCATAGGTCTTGAGCCGTCGAAGGTGCATCTGCCTGAGTATGGGCACGGACACATCGGCATAGTCGTAGACGTGGGCCACGGTCTTTCCCGGGTAGGGCCGCACGATTCTTCCCAGGTATTGGATCAGCTTCCCCTTGAATGAAATGGGAAAGGTGAGAAACAGCGTGTCCGCCTGAGGGCAATCGAAGCCCTCGCCCAGGTACTGCCCTGTGGCAATGAGGACGAACTCTTTCTCTGGCGGAAGGGTCCGTACTTCATCAAGGATGGCTTCGCGCACGGATTTCTTCACGCTGCCGTCTACGACAAACGGCACGACCCCCTTCGTAACCAGGTGCTCGCTGAGCAGCCGGCAGTGCTCTTTCCGCTCGCTCAAAACGAGGCAGCGTCGTTTCGCGTGTACAGCCCTCACCACATCCTCGGTCACGAGCCGCAACCGGGCGTCATCTTGCCCCAGGGCGCGAAAGACGTCTTGGATCGATTCGTCCTGATCAGCGGGGCGGGTCAAGCCCGTGTTCCGCACCAGCACCTCGAGTGTCAACTCTCCGCTCGCCGTCGTCGAACGGGAGGACATCTTGTGTCGAACCGGCCCGCATTGCATGACAATCAGGTCTTGAAGCCCATCCCGCCGATAGGGGGTTGCCGTCAAGCCGAGGACGGCCTGGACAGCCACGCGTTTCATGATCGACTCAAAGTTGAAGGCCGGCACGTGATGGCACTCATCCACGATTAGCAAGCCGTACTCGCGGTAGAGGGCATCGTCCTCGGAAAGATTCCGCAACGACTGGACCATCGCGAGATCAATCATGCCCGTCCGTCGACGCGTGTTGCCGCTGATCTCGCCGATGTCGGCGCGGGCCACACCGAGGAGGGAGGCGATCTGCATCCGCCACTGCTCCATGAGAGGTTTCCGGTGGACGAGGATGAGCGTGGGCACGCTCCGTTGCGCCGCAATAGCACAGGCCATGACCGTTTTCCCTGCCCCTGGGGGAGCCACAAGGACTCCGTATTCGTGGTGGAGAAATGGACGGATGGCCGTCTGCTGGAACGGCGTCAACGTACCCGTGAACGGGAAGGTCTGTCTGGCAACATGTGGGCGAAGGTCCTGGATCGCCAATTTGCTCCCAGCTGTCGTTACGGCGCCGCGCACCTCCTCGATCACACCTCTCGGCAGCACCAGCGAGCCGCGGTCCTCCTCATAGCACCGGATGAATCGCGGGGTGCGATAGGTGGAGAGGCGGAGCTTCTGCCGTTCATAGAAGACCGGGTTGTGGAGCGAGGCCAGGTGTCGGAGCTGGGACACGAACCACGCGGGCAGGCCGGTCTTGTGGACGACCAGCGTGGCGTCAAGCGTCCCGGTGATTGTGGCCGGCAGGGCCTGTGTGTCGCAGTCCGGTGGGACCATGGCAGTGGCGGACCCTGGACCGACACGGAGGGGCGTCACTGTCGCACCGAGGGAGGCGACGTGCGTGGCGGAGAGTCGCTGGACCCTGCTGAGGAAGTCCCATTGGTCTGACCAGGGGCACAAGGTCGTGTCCACGAATTCGGTGTGGCCGTGCCGTCGAGAGGGCGGCTGCAGCGGGAGGGCAATGAGATTGCCAAACCCTCCCTTGGGCAGCGTGTCCTGGCTGGGGAAGAATCGGTCGTAGCTCTCAAGGGCCAGGTCACCGCGGACGGCCATGGTTTCGCGTAAGAGGGAAAATCCTAGGTGACGGGCCGTGGCGGCGGGAACCGGGCTCGCGAAAAAGATCCACACATGTCCGCCCTGGCCTGAGCGCGAGCGCTCGAGATAGGCCGGAATGCCGTGGTGCTCGCACGTGGTCTGGTAGGCCACGGCATCAAGTGCCCACGCGGGCCGGTCCTGTTGGGATGCGCGGGTGGGGGTGCGATGCCCGGTGTGCGGTGCGCCGGTGGGGGGTGCAGGATCCCGCTTGCCATCAAAGTCGCACACGAGGAACCAGCAGGTCGCGTCACGGAGGAGTGGGTAGATGCCGATTGACTGCTGCCCGGACAAGTGCTCGCGGAACACGTCGTCCGTCAACGGCAGGTAGTCGCCTGGGGCCAGGGGCACCCCGCTGGACCGACGAGCCCAGCCGCCTTTGACCGCTGGTGCGTACCCCTTCGCGCCGGTTCGCTGATTGCTCCACCAGATGGGATAGACATCCTCTCTGCCGCGGAACAGGTTGCGAAACAGGGCAATCCGTTCTTCGACAGGGCTCTGCTCCGTCACCAATGGCTCTGTGGGTTTCTCTGGTCGGCGGACACCGGGAGAGGCCTCGTTCGTCGAGGTCTCTTTGTGAGACTGAGCGCCGAGCAACTGACGGAACTGCGCATTCTCTGCCTGGAGCCGTGCGCACTCTCGCTGAACCTCTTCGAGCTGGTACTTCAGACTGTCGAGTTCCTCGTGCGACGATGGTCCGCTCATGGCGCTCGCTTCCGGCGTGGGTTCTGATTCGACTTCAATAGACTGCAGAGTTGCTCCGAGAAAGTGAAGCCCTTCGTATCAAAGTAGGCGATCATCTCTCTTCCTGACAAGGAGTCGTGAAGCCGCCCCCAGTTTACAACTTTATTCCGCGACACAGACAGAGTGAGTTGGCGAAGAAGGGAGCGAGTTTACAACCTTGGCGGGTTCACCGAGAAGTTCCACACTTCAGTAATTCAAGGGCTTATGACCAGCGCGGTTCACAACTTTCTCCCTGCTAACATTTGGACAAATTCTGAATGCGCCAGGAGGGTTCTGTCTAAAAATGGCAGTGACATGAGAGGCAGAATATAGATAATGCAGCCTCACTGTATCCCCGCAACGCCATGAATTGTGCTGATGTCCGGCAGGCGCAGAACCGTCGAGTTTCTTGACAGAACTTCCATCATCCTTTATCGATTGAACTGGCGCTCAGCGTCGGTTGACCTCGGGGGCGGCTATGCGAAGGGCTTATTGCGGCATGCTCAACGAAAGCTGCCAGAACGGAATAGTGTTGGAAACAGGATGGCTTTTACCCGCACGAGTTCCAGGGAGAGCCACAACTGGGCGCCTTGTGGACGATTATGTGTCCGAGAGAGCGGCGATGACACGCGCCGAACATCGAGCATGGCCCAGCCACTGACCTGCCCCCAGTGCGGACAAGACAAGGTGCTCCGCTCGCGATGTCACACCCTCCTGGAGCGTCTCCAATCACTCGCGTACATTTCTCCCTTTCATTGCCAGTCCTGCAGCTTTCGGTTCCCAGCCTCTCGGTGGGGACGACGGTATCCAAAAAGAATCATTGAGCGTCGCGAACACCTGCGAATTCCTGTTCGATTGTTCTTGTCCTTCTCCGGGGGGAAAGTACGAGGAGAGGGAACGGTCTTAGATATCTCGATGGGCGGGTGTATTATCGAGAGCCAAGCATCGGTGCATGTGGACGACATATTCTATCTGCAGATCGCACTGGAGAATGACCAGGCTCCGCTCGAAGTCGCGGCGATGGTCCGATCCGTAAGCTCTCGCGGAATCGCGTTCAAATTTCTGCGGGCGGCACAGGAGAACAAACGGCTCCTGGCATTCGTGCATGCCAACACCGAATCCTTCGGGCTTCGTTCCTTCATCTAGCCCGCCTGTCGGACGCTCCTCGTTTTCACAGGACCGGTCACATCGCGTGCCTAACCAGGCCAAGTGAACACTGCAAGCCGGATGCGACCGTGCCACGCTGCGAGTGGACAGCGATTACGTCGGCATTCTGCTACAGTGGTGTTTCCCAGGCGGAAGCCTGCGGGTATTCTGTCGTGAGCCGTTCGTGTTCGGCATGGTCGAACGCTTCCACGGTCAGGTCTGTGCGATCCAACGGCTCAGGACAGGTGGGCGAAGATAGGTAGTCGACATAGTCCTGCGCCGTTGCCTCCGTGGCAAACCGGCAGAGTCCATACTCGGGCATGTGAGAAGAGGGGTGCCAAAAGGCCAGCCCGATCGAACTCCCCTGAAAGACCCCCAAGGCGCGGTGTCGGATCTGAAATCCTCCGGGGGTACTGGTGGACCGATCGAGTGCCATAGTTGCTCCATCAGCGGGATGATCACAATCGAAAGGTCGAGTATAACAAGGTTCTGGGACGATCGATATCTCCCGCGCTCTCGCAGGTACCGCCGGCCATTGACTTCGTCGGCGAACGTCTTAGGTGTTCAATACGCGCCGTCCGCTACAACGGGCGCGAAGGAGGAACGTATGGTTAGGTCAGTTACGCGGTTGATGGGAGCGATGCTGCTGCTCACCGGGGCGTTAATCCTATCCGGGTGCGGGTACAACGACTTGCAGGGTCTCGACGAAGATACGAAGGCTGCCCGGAGCGAGGTGATCAATCAGTATCAGCGGCGGGCTGATCTGATTCCAAACCTGGTGAATACGGTGAAGGGGTATGCCGCGCATGAGAAGGAGACCCTGGAGAATGTCGTACAGGCACGGGCAAAAGCCACGAGCGTCCAAGTGACGCCGGAGTTGCTGCGAGATGAGGTGGCGTTCAAGAAATTTCAGGACGCTCAACAGGGTCTGTCCAGTGCATTAGGACGGTTGTTGGCCGTCGCGGAAAATTATCCCAACTTGAAGGCCGATCAAAACTTTCGTGATCTCCAGAGCCAGCTCGAAGGCACCGAAAATCGCATCACCGTGGCACGCAAGCGGTATATCGACAAGGTGGCAGAGTTCAACAAAATGGTTCGCTACTTCCCCACGAATCTGACCGCCAAGTTTTTGTTGCACATGGAAGAGAAGCCCAATTTCACCGTGGCCGACGAAAAGGCGGTGGCCAAGCCGCCGGAAGTGAAATTCTAACGTCTACTTCCTTCGAGGCGAGGAGTTTGCGATGTGGCTGATGGGCCGGGTAGGGGGTGCAGCCCTCGTGGGTGGATTGTGGCTCACGCTCGCGGTCAGCATTCCTGCCGAGGCGCTCGACGTCCCGCCGCTCACCGTCCGCGTCGTTGATCTGGCGCGCGTCCTCCCCCCCGCAGTGCGCGAACAATTGTCGGCCGATCTCCAGGCGCATGAAGCCAAGACCTCCAACCAGGTGGCCGTACTGATCATTCCGTCGTTGGAGGGGGAACCGCTGTTTGATCTGTCCCATCGCGTGGCGACCACCTGGCAATTGGGTCGTAAGGGCACCGACAACGGAGCCTTGCTTCTCGTCGCGATCAAGGATCGAAAAATTCGTCTTGAGGTCGGCTACGGCCTTGAAGGGGTGCTGACGGATGCGCGGTCGGCGCAGATTATCCGCAACGAAATCGTTCCGAAATTTCGAGCCGGCGATGTGCCTGCCGGCATCACGGCCGGGGTTCAGGCCATCTTAAAGACCATCGAAGGAACCTATCGCGCTCCAGAGTCCCCCTCTGCTTCCCCGTCATCCGGTGAGGCGTTCGGCAACACTGTTTTCGCGGTGTTCCTGGGGGTGGTCATCGGTCTCTTGCTCTCGCGCGTACATCGCGTGCTGGGGCCGGTCGCCGGGGGTGGCCTGTCGTTTCTTGCCGCACCGTGGGTGATACCAGCCCTTATCGCCGGAGCTGTGAGCCTGACTCTGGTCAGCCTGCTCAGTGCGCTGGGGCAAGGCGTCGGGTCGGGACGACGGAGAAGCGGAAGCGCGTTTGACGGGACCTGGTTCAGCACACAACATGGCGGATGGGGATCCGGTGGTATGGGTGGATCGTTCGGAGGGTCCGATAGCTTCTCGGGAGGCGGGGGCAGTTTCGG
>JACQHN010000201.1 GCA_016199015.1 Nitrospira defluvii | reverse complement strand
GCACTGAAGATTGGTAACGATGGAGCCCTTATCCTCGGAGGTGGTGGTACATTCGCAGTCGCAGCCCTTCCAAAGCCTGCCAGTTTCCCAGACCCCTCGAAGGTCGAGTATCAATCTCGTCACTGGGGACAGATCAGAATTTTTGTTCCTCCCTCAAAATCAAACAAGGTAGGTCTCAACGACCCGTGTCCCTGTGAATCTGGTTTCAAGTTCAAGAAATGTTGCGGAAGTTAATTCAAATGGCGATAGAGAGGCTAGGAGTATTTCAAAAGTCAGCGAACAACGAAGGCCGGCAGAGAGGTTTGATCGCACATCGACGGAGGGGTGTACATGGCTTGTCGCAGGGCGCGGACATTGCGCTTGCTACGCATTGGCGAGGCCTGCAGCGCTCTAGGTGTTGCGCCGAGTTCGTAGGCATCGAAACAGGTCAAGCATAGTTGAGCGCGCCCGAAGCTGATCTCGTGGGGGAAAACCTCCCTGCCTGGCCTAGGAAACTTAGTGTCCCCTATGCTTTTCTCGGATTATGAGTCTGGCAGGTATATAGAAACTTGTTAGCAGGATCGAAGCAGGGTGGCCCCTCCGGCAGGCAGGGGCCACCACTCCTTCCATAAGAGAGATGTGCGCTTCCTAGCAGACGATCACGTTACGAGGCGCCTGGGTCAAACACATCGTTGTTCCAGTAATCACAGCCGCCTGACCCGCAAAGTGGGCCCCCTTCATAAGGCGTGTTCACTGAGAAGTCCGGGACGCTGATGGGACGTTCGGTGTTGGTTCCCAGCTCGATGGGTGCACTCAACGCGGTCGATTCGTTCGACGCGTTCGGCCTGACGCTCACGACGAAGTTGTAGATCTCGTCTGCCGCCACGTCATTGATGCCGTGCCGGCGATCCATCAACATCTTGAGGAAACGGTCGGTTTCCGTCTTGGCGATCTGCTGATCTCCCCGGTCCAGACCTGCCTTGATGCGGTCGAGTTTCTGGAAGTAGGGGGCGAAATCTGAGGTGGGGTAGTTCGCTTTCTCGAACGCCACCATGTTCCACACGTCGTCAACCCAAGCCTCGCCGGCTAGTGCCGTGCCACCGCACAGGAGCACGAGGGCGCAGCTTACCAGCAGCACCAGCCGCATCGTGTGTTGTAGGGTGTTCCAGTTCATGATGCACTCCTTTCGGAGCGTATGGTTCGTCAGAACCTCTCGACTTCAGTGATTTGTTTTGTCAGCCCGCAAGAAACTGATCGGTCCTTGCCTGCCGCGAACGGAAACGGTGGGGATCTGGCTCGTGAACCGAATGCCTGGACCATGGCCTGGTTCTCTTCCGCGACATAGGGCCGGAACGGATTGATTGTACGAGTGGGAGGAGGTATGCACCATTCCCGGTGAGAGTGATTTGCTCTACACCGTTTGGGCGATGAGCAAAGGACGGATTCGCTCGGGGGAACTGTGCGGATTCGCGCGAGTCAGGCTCATGGATGGGCTCGGCGGTGAGCGGGATTACTGTGGTACAGTAAACAAGAATAGCTGTGTCATCGATTCACGGGAGATGCCATGACGACTTCTCATCAGCAGCAGCCCCTCTTGCCGCTTTCGCTCTCGGTATTCGATATTTCGGCTGAGCGCGGTTTCCTCCCGACGACCGATCCTCTGGAGCACATTCCTGATGAGCCAGTCCTGAACCAACTCGGTGCGGAGCTGCCGAAGTTTCTCACCGCTCGACAGTTCCGACAGACCATTCAGGACCGCAAGGAGGTCATGGGGGTGGTGGCTGATGAGTGGGGGCTCGATGCGTTTCGTTGCACGATGCGCACACTGTCTTTCGCCGGGCACGCCTATGTGTGGGAAGATCCCGACCATCCTGCTTCTCGCCTACCGGCGAGTCTAGCCTTGCCCTGGCACACGGTCGCGCAACAACTTGGTCGGCCCCCGGTCCTCTCCTATGCCTCCTATGCGCTGCATAACTGGCGTCGGCTTGATCCGCAGAAGCCCATCGAACTGGGGAACATCGTACTCCTGCAGAACTTTCTCGGTGGCCTAGACGAAGAATGGTTCGTCCTCGTGCACATTGAAATCGAAGCGAAAGCGGGGCCAGGTTTAATAGGGTTGGTCCAAGCGCAGAATGCCGCGCGAGAGAATAGGGAAGAAGAGGTGCTGGAGGGGTTACGCGCTCTGGCGACGGCGCAGGAAGGGATGCGTGATACTCTCCTCCGAATGCCGGAACGATGCGATCCCTATATCTATTACAGCCGGGTGCGGCCCTACATTCACGGCTGGAAGAACAGTCCAGCCTTACCCGAGGGGTTGGTCTATGAAGGAGTCGCAGCCTACGCTGAGCGACCGCAACAGTTGCGCGGCGAGACCGGCTCGCAAAGTTCGATTGTTCCGGCTCTGGATGCCGGCCTTGGCATTCCCCACGCCGATGATCCGTTGACCCAGTATCTTGAGGAGATGCGCGACTACATGCCTCCGCGCCACCGGGCGTTCCTGACCGCCCTGGAGGCACAAGTGGATGCGCAGCAGCGTCCCCTGTTATACGGCTACGCCCGCGATCGTCAAATGAGGAATCCTGAACTGTGGAAGGCCTTCTGCATCTGCGTGGAGTTACTCGCGCAATTCCGTGAGATTCATATCGGATATGCCGAGCGGTATATTTTTCGACAACATCAATCTCACGCGAGTAACCCGACCGCTGTCGGCACAGGCGGCACGCCGTTCATGCCCTACCTGAACAAGCACCTTGAAGAGACCAAGCGTTTTGTTCAGGACTGACTCGGAGGCCTGACTTTTGAGGCCGTGTGTTCTGCAGTGGAATAATGGAGTCAGACTTCGTACACTCTTCTCGTCTTCATTCTGACGCATGCGAAAACCCGGCGAACCTATCTATCTTCGAATTCATCTCATCGCGCTGGCGTTGGTCATTGCGGCCACGGTGGCGTTGCCGCGCTTGGCCGAAGTTTTCGTCGGTCCGCTGAGTTTCGGGACCCGCGCCCTGGCGGGCGTGGGTATTGCCGTCGCCGGTGGGATCGCACTGTATCTGCGCTACAATTCCTCCGCCCGCAACGAGCCCTAACAGGATGCTGAAAAAGTCCGCCAGCGGCGTTCTCGCAAGACACTGCCGCCTCACTATCTCGGCGGCGTTCACAAACGTGACGCGCTTTATTCAGCGCGTCGTGAACCTCAGAGGCTCCACGTACCGAGAAGTACGCGTCGCCTCTTCGCTTGCTGCGGCCTCGCTGGACGGTCTTTTTGAGCATCCTGCGGGGACGTTGTTCTGTAGTGCTCCATGTGTGGGCTATTGAATTTCTAGCGCGCCAACAGAGTTTTCCCGCAGCCTGCTAAGACTCCACCTGACGAGTGCCTTCCGGCAACTTCCGGCCGATCGCATTCGACATCCCTCACGTGGAGCGAGGAAAGTTGTCCAGCCTGCTGCGCTGGCCGCCTGGTAGGATAAGGATAAGCCTCGCCCATGGAGTATCAACCATGGTGTGTCGCAGGTGTGTGCGCATCGGATTCTTCGCGGGCCTTCTGGCCTCTTCACTTCTCAGTATCTTTCCTCCGCAGACTTCGGCCGAATGGTACGTGGCCGGCCAGGTTGGGGTGAACTTCGCCGATCCCCTCCGCAATGTGCGTGGAAGTGGAACCCTTGCCGGGCTGGATGCACCCAATTTCAATCTGAAAACGAGTCCGGCCTTCGGCGGCAAGCTGGGGTTCTTCCCCCAGCACGGTCCGTTCGGGTTCGAACTGGATGTTTCTCAGAGTACCCCGCACATTAAGAACCTCGACGATGTGCCGGGCATTCATCTGAGCGTGACGAATATCGGGGCCAATGTGCTGCTACGCTATCCAGGCGTCACTTGGCAACCGTATATCGGTGGCGGTCCGGCGTTGCTGGTGGCGCGGCTTGGCCGATCTACGACGACGGAGAGTGATACGCAGGTGTCGGTCGGCGGGAATGTGCTGGTCGGCATTCGAGCGTTCGTGACTCCGAAGGTCGCGCTCTTTACGGAATACAAATATACCGACTCTACCGTTCGATTCGGTGGGGCATTCGGACCGGTGGGCGGATTCGACGCGACCTATCGGGCGCATCAACTATTCATGGGAGTGTCCTACCATTTCTAGGAGGGTACAGCCATGACTCGATTGATCGTCTCACTCTTCCTGTCGGGCGTCGTGCTGATCATGACCGCCTGTGATCAATCGTTTCATCAAACGGACCGGTTGGCGTCCGTGGGTCTTCCCGTGGATGCCGGTTATGCAGACGCACCATATTGGCGCGGACCAGGACAGTGGTGGAATCCATTCGGATACTATGGCTCAGGATTTGGATGGTCTAGAGGCGGATACAGTGGCGCGAATCATCCGTCGAGGCCGCCTTCGCCTCGCCCGACACCACCGGCCAATGCGCCACCGCAATTTGAGAAGAACTCATGAGGAGACTCGTCGCATGTGGTGCCTTTGCTAGGAGAGTGCAGTCATGACTCGATCTACGCGCTGCCTGCTGGCCCTCTGTGTCATGCTGTTGGCGACGGCCTGTGCCCAATCAATGCATCAAACAGAGCGCCTCACTAAAAGCGACTTTGTCGTCGATCCAGGCTATGCGGGCGATCAGTCCTATTCCTATTGGCCCGGCCCAGGATATGGTATTGGGTATGGGATCGGATATGGATATGGAGCTGGCTACTGGGGGAATCCGCTTGGGTACTATGGGTCTCCGTACGGACCGTTTGGTCTTGGGTGGTATCGTGGATATGGCGGCTTTAGCGGGGCGCATCAGCCCTCCGGTTCGCCAGGGTCGCGTCCCTTGCCGCCACCTCATGCTCCGGCGCAATTCAGGAAAAAGTACTGAGCCACCTTCGTCGGGTCGGCTCGGCTCGGATCGTTTACCTCCTCCCCGTCCATTCCTCAGTGGCGATGTCGCCTCCTGTGTACGGGGAAATTATTCCGGCCTGTTTGACACATTCTTTGAGGCTGTGATACTTTCGCTAGCTCGTTCCGGCTTGTCCGGCGTACCTACACCTCGCTCCCATCTGTGAATGGGGGCCGATGCCCAGGAGGATTCTGCATGGAACTCTACGAGTCCCTGTTTATTATTCGTCCGTCGTTAAGCGACGAAGAGACGACTGCGCTGATTGAGAAGATGAAGGGCACCGTGACTAAGAACGGGGCCACGCTCGAGCGGGCTGAGAATTGGGGCCGCAAGAAACTCGCCTACGAGATTAAGCGTGAGCGCAAAGGCACGTACGTCTACTTCTACTTCAAGGGGCCAGGGGCGGTGATCGCCGAACTCGAACGTTCCTACCGGCTCGAAGATTCGATCATTAAATTTCTGACCGTGAAGTTGGAGCAGGAGCCTGCTCCACCGAGAGGCGCGCCCGTGCCGGCACCACAAGGAGCCACCGTTGGCGGGGTTCAATAAAGTTATTCTGGTCGGGAATCTGACCCGCAATCCCGAGCTGCGGTATACGCCGAGCGGGACGCCGGTCGCCAGCTTTGGCTTGGCGACAAGTCGGCGTTTTAAGCAGGCGGAGGAGCTCAAGGAAGAAGTCTGCTTCATCGACATCGTGGTGTTTGGCAAGCAGGCGGAACATTGTGGACAGTATCTGAGCAAGGGCAACGGCGTCATCATCGATGGCCGGCTCCAGCAGCGTCGTTGGGAGACGGAGGACGGCCAGAAGCGCAGCAAGCATGAAGTCGTGGCGCAGGGTGTGACCTTTCTGCCGAAGCGGGGCGAGGCCGGAGGCGAGAGCGGCGGCCCGCGCGAAGAACCCTCATACGAAGACGAACAGTCGTAGCAGACGGAGGCGAGCATGGAACGAGGAGAACGTGGTAATGGCGGGGGCGGAGGCGGCCGGTTTTTCCAACGCCGCAAGCCGTGCCGATTTTGCGTCGATAAAGCGCCGATCGATTTTAAAGATGTCGGTCTGTTGCGGAACTTTTTGACGGAACGCGGACGGATTGTCCCGCGGCGCATCTCCGGGAATTGTCTGCAGCACCAGCGCGTATTGACCGTGGCGGTGAAGCGGGCGCGCCAGATCGCCTTGGTTAGTTTTGCCGAAGAGCGATAGGGCGAGGGATAGGATGTGGTGAGTCTTGAATCAGGTGGCCGAGCGGCCGGTCTCTCGCTCTGTTCGGAGACGGCATTCCCCACTGTGACGGTGCCTATGGATACGCTCAACCTAGCGATCGTCGATATCGTTTCGGAGGGGCTATCTCTGTCGTGCACCGCAAGCGGGCCGCAGCTCGGTTTGGACGGGCCGGAGGAGAAGTTCGAGGGACCGCTCACGATCCACCTGGAGCTGGTTCAGCAGGACGGCCCGATTGCGGTCACCGGAACCTTGGAGGGGACAGCGATTCGACAATGCGTGCGCTGTCTCACGGATTTTTCCGATCCGCTCGTCGTTTCTCTGTACGCGGAGTTTGTTCGGCAACCCGATGAGATCACCAAGCCGTCAGCGGACCAGGGTCGGAGAAGCCTGAGGCGAGCCGCTCAGCCGGTTGAGCCTGTCGAAGAGGCGGAAGAGGAAGACGAGGTGTACCTCTATCAGGGTGACCACCTCGATCTAGCTCCGATGGTGCGCGAACAGGTCATCTTGGCTGCTCCGATGCAGCCGTTGTGTCGAGAAGACTGTCTTGGGCTCTGTCCGCAATGCGGGCAGAATCTCAACGATCGTCGCTGTGCCTGTCCTCCGGTGCCGGGGCCGAGCCCGTTTCGTGTGCTGCGAGGGCGCCAGTTGAAAGATGGAAACGCATAGTCTGTTAACCGGGTCCTGTGCCCGTTGAAGGAGTCGTCATGGCAAATCCAAAACACAAACACTCACGGTCCCGGCGAGACATGCGGCGAACGGCTAAGACGAGGCTGGTTCCCCCAGGATTTTCGCTCTGCCCGCAGTGCCACGAGTTGAAACTGCCGCACTACACATGCATGAATTGCGGGACCTACAAGGGGAAGGCGGTCATCGTCGTCGAGGAATCCTAACCGCATTTTCTTTTCCAGACGTGATTCGGATACAATTGTCCACCGTGATCACGATCCGATGCCATGTGACGCGTGAGGCCGTTCAGGTCTTAGCCGGCAAGGCGTCTCTACACGACTCTTCATCTCTCTATCCGTGGACCGCTAACCGCACATGAAGATTGCCGTCGATGCGATGGGCGGAGACCACGGACCAGCCCCGGTCATTGAAGGCGCGATGCAAGCCGCGCAGGAGCTGGGTGTCGGCGTCATCCTGGTTGGCAAAGAAGACGAGCTGACTGCCGCCTGCCGGAAGCTCCGCTGCACCGATGCGCGTATCACCATTCACCATGCGCCGCAGGTGGTGGAGATGCATGAGTCGCCGGCGTCAGTGGCTCGGAAAAAGCGAGACTCGTCGATTTGGGTGGCGACGGAACTCGTGAAATCCGGTGAAGCCGATGCGGTGGTGAGTCCGGGTAATACCGGCGCGAGCATGGTCGCCTCCTTCTTCGTGCTGGGATTAACCAAGGGAGTGGAGCGTCCGGCGATCGCCACGATGTTGCCCACGCTGACGGGGAGCGCCGTGATGCTGGATGTCGGCGCCAATGTCGATTGTTCGGCGCAGCATCTGGAGCAGTTTGCGTTGATGGGCAATGAATTTGCCAAGCACCTCTATGCCAAGCCCAATCCGCGCGTTGGGCTCCTGAGCATCGGAGAAGAGGATACCAAGGGAAATGAAGTCACCAAGGAAGCCTTCAAGCTGCTGAAGGCGAGTCCGCTGAACTTTATCGGCAACATCGAGGGGCGGGAAGTCTACAGCGGCAGCGCGGATGTGGTGGTCTGTGACGGGTTTATCGGCAATGTGGCCCTGAAAATTTCCGAAGGCGTCGCCGAAGTCATCAAGAAGTTGCTCATGAAGGAGCTCTCGAGTTCATGGCTCGGTCGATTGGCCTACCCATTGATTGCAGGGCCGTTGCTGAATCTGAAACGAAAAATCGATTATGCCGAGTTCGGCGGCGCCCCTCTGCTCGGCGTGAATGGGACGACCATCATTTGCCATGGCCGTTCATCTGCCAAGGCCATCAAGAATGCCATTCGTCGGGCGAAGGGCTTGGCCGAGACCCGGTTGGATGAGCTGATCCAGCGCGATATTGAAGAAAGTTTCGTACGGCACCAAGACGAGCGACCGGGGGGGAAGCAGGCGTGATACGAGCGCGAATCACTGGGACTGGGTCCTATGCGCCGGAACGGGTGATGACCAATGCCGAGCTGGAGCAGCTGGTCGCGACGTCCGATGACTGGATCCGAGAACGGACCGGGATTCGCGAGCGCCGCATCGCGGCCGAGGGGCAGGCCTGCTCCGATCTGGGACTGATTGCGGCAGAGCGGGCCTTGAAGGCGGCGGGTGTGTCGGCCGGCGAGCTCGATATGATTCTCATGGCGACATGCACGGGGGACATGCCG
>JACQHN010000200.1 GCA_016199015.1 Nitrospira defluvii | reverse complement strand
GGTCACCGGCGGCGCCGGTTGTATTGGGATTCAGGTCTGCCGTGAGCTGGATCGGCGTGGGATCGAAGTGCATCTGCTGGACCTCGGCGAGCAGATTGCCCGGGTGAGGGACGCGCTGCCTTCGAGGGTGAAGGTGTTCTACGGGTCGATCCTGGATGTCTCCTCGATCCGTGAGGCGATGGACGGCTGTGGAGCGGTCATTCACTTGGCCGCGTTGCTCGGCGTGCGGCGTACGGAGGTCAATCGGTTGCGTTGCCTTGAAATCAATGTGGATGGGACGAAGCGGGTGCTGGATTGTGCCATCCAACATCGTGTGAAGCGGCTGGTGTTTGCCTCTTCGTCGGAGGTCTATGGCGAACCGATTGAGAATCCCATCACCGAGGACACGATCACCCAAGGAAAGACGGTCTATGCGGTCAGCAAGCTGGCCGGCGAGGAACTGTGCATCGGGTATGCGCAGCGCTATCCCGAATTCGAGCATGTCATCTTGCGCTTCTTCAACGCCTACGGACCCTACCAGGCGGCGCAATTTGTGTTGCCGAAGTTCATTCAGAATGCCATGACGGGTAAACCGATCGTGATCAACGGCAGCGGCGATCAGATTCGTTCCTACTGTTATACGGAAGACACGGCACGAGGAGTGGTGGAAGCACTCATCAGGCCGGAGGCAGGCGGTCAGGTGATCAACCTTGGTAACAGTGACCGACCGACTTCACTCAACGAACTGGCGGATCTTGTCGTTAAGGCCAGCGGAAATCCAGCGGTCGAAATCAAATATGCCGGCGATTTTCAAGGCACGGATCGTCATGCGAGTCGCGAGATCCATCGCCGCTATTGTTCCGGCGAGAAGGCGAAACGGTTGCTGGGCTTCGAATCGCGCGTGTCGCTCGAAGACGGCATCCGGCGTATCATCGAGATGAACAGCATCTTTGACAAATGGGAAAGTACCGAGTTGCCGTACCTCGTGGATGAGATGACCTAGCAGGGGGGGCTCCAAGCTGCTGCATGACTTCATGACCCACGGTAATTGGAAAACGACCCTCAAGCGCTTCTTATCACACGCCCGTTTGCTTCCCGCCGTCCGTACCGTTCACTATCAACTCCGACGGGCTGTCGATCGTGACTTTCGTGAGCAGGAGTGGCTGCTTGATCAGGAGTTCCGACAATTTGCCAGTGAGTACGGCCAGGCGTTCCGGCATCCCTTGTCTGCGGAGCCGGGAGAAGGCAAGCGGGTCCTGGTAGTCAGCTCAGGATCGCTGGGCCAACTTGTCGAGATCGCGTTGGTCAAGGCGTTCCAACTGGCTGGCTATCGTCCGTTGGTATTGACGGACTATGATCGCTGGATGGGCGCCTATTACCGTGAGGTTGGCGTCCAGGAGCTGCTGTACTGGCATGAATTTGTCTGCCCGGTTCCTGTTTCAGAGGCGGTTCGGGCCCTCGCGACCCTCAGCTCCTTCGAAGACCTCATCAAATTGGACTACTGCGGTGCACGCGTCGGGAAATATGCGGCCTCCACCGCTTTGCGTCACTTGAGGGTCGGCCGTCTCGATCTCACGGACCAGACGATCCGCGACGCGCTCCTTCCGTTTGTGCATCGCGCGATGTCCTACGCCCGGGCGGCGCAAGAGATTGTGAAGACGTTGCGTCCGCAGTTGGTACTGTCGGTTGATCCGGGATACAGTCCACGAGGGGAACTCTTCGACGTATGCCTGGCGGCCGGCATCGAGACCATCACCTGGAACGCGGCTCACAAAAACAACCAGCTCATGCTGAAGCGATACAGTCAGGCAAACCGCGACGTGCACCCGGCATCCCTTTCGACGAAAACCTGGAACGAGCTGACAACCGGACCCTGGACTGAATCAGGCCGGGAACGGCTCCGCCGCGAGGTGGTCGGGAGCTATCTCAGTGGCGAATGGTACAGCGAAGTCGGCACCCAGTTTCATACGACGCTGCAAGAGGCAGCGGAGATCCGGCGAACATTGGACCTCGACGATCGGAAAAAGACCGCCGTCATCTTTTCGCATATTTTCTGGGACGGGACGTTCTTTTATGGGACGGATCTCTTCGGGAGCTACGAGGAATGGTTCGTCGAGACCATGAAGGTCGCCTGTGCGAATCCCCACCTCAATTGGGTCGTCAAAATCCATCCTGCCAATATCGTCAAAAACGTCCGGGATGGAGTCGGGTTCGAGCCGTCGGAACTGACGGCGATCCGGTCGCTCGGCGGGACCCTGCCGTCTCATGTGCGGATCATTCAACCGGACAGCCGCATGAGCACACTCTCCCTCTACTCCGTGATGGACTACTGTGTGACGGTGCGAGGCACCGTCGGGATCGAGGCGGCCAGTTTGGGGATTTCCGTGTTGACGGCCGGCACGGGGCGGTACGATCGGCTTGGATTCACCATCGACTCCGACTCGAAGGCTCAGTATCTGAATCGTCTCGCGCATATTCAGGAGGTTCCTTCGCTTTCAGCCGAACAGCGGGGTCTTGCCGAACGGTTTGCTCATGGGGTGTTCGTCTTACGGCCCTTTAGTCTGCATACGGTTACCTTGGAGTACCAGCGTGATGCCAAGGCGACCTTGCGATCCAGGGTGTGCCTGCCGAAGGGGCAGGATGTGCGGGTGGCTGCCGATCTTCGTGCCTTGGCCGATTGGATCCAAAGTGGAGAAGAAGATTTTCTCGCGTCGCATACGTAAGTCCATTCAACGGTATTGCCTCCGCAATCATTCGGTGAGGTCGTCGTCATGTGTGGCATAGCCGGGATGGTGGGATCAGGCGCCGCGAAACGGGTGCGGGTTATGACGGACGCACTCGTTCATCGCGGGCCGGATGATGGAGGGTACTATGACGATCCCTCGTCCGACCTGTGCCTGGGCATGCGGCGACTCAGCATCCTCGATCTCGAACATGGGCAGCAGCCGATGGCGAACCGGGATCAATCCGTCTGGATCGTCTATAACGGCGAGAT
>JACQHN010000199.1 GCA_016199015.1 Nitrospira defluvii | reverse complement strand
TCGTCCGATCCTCTCGCCCGGCGGGGCTTTTCTCGTTCGGCCTCCTCGACGGACTGCAAGTACGCCTCCGTCGGCCGTACGTGCGAGAAGCCCCGGCGAGCTTCGGTCTCGAACGCCTCGCGACGGCATTCATGAATAATCCGGGCTAGGTCCAAAAGTCCTGACGTCCGGTTACGGGGAGGATTGTTTCGCATGCAGGATAAAGATCTCCCCTCGCATGGTGTCATCAAGAAACCTCCATGAATATTGCACCAGAAATGAAACTGATCATAGCCGGCCTCCGGGATGTCAAAGCGGAGCAGCACGCTGTCCCTCGGCTCAACCCGAACCCCGACGGCGGTGTGGGTATACACCAGGGTCGCCCGACCTGAGAGCTGAAGGTCCTCCACCTTCATGAGCAACGGCGAAACGAACTCATGCGCCACCTCGTCCTCATTGCGGAGCAGGACGACGAGGTCCATCCCGACCGGTAACGAGAAGGCTGGATTCGGCAGAGGGTTCCCTGGTTGTGCCCCTTTGATCACGTGAAACGCCTTGTCCTTCATCACAAGGACCACATCGGGTTCATAGGGCAACTCATCGGCCAAACCCATCCCGGCAATCCCCAGCCCTAGCGCGAGCGGGATAACTACGGCTGTCAATGCCAATCGGGACGGCCCCCCTTTCGCCTCTTTCTTGTTTCTCACGAACGCCCTCCGTGGTGAGGATCCCGCCTGTGGTTCGTCTTAGCCACTGCATTGTACCGGCCCCTCCGTGTCAGAGACCAGGCTCGATCATAGGGCAGGATGTTTCCTCTGAGGTTGACGAGAACGACCGACGAGAAAGTAGGAAGCGTGAAGGAAACCGGGTCGCCCGAATCAATCGAGCGACCCGGCGTAGGTAATCTGAACCCTCATCATCCGCCGCCGACCTCGCCACTGGTCTCGAGGACCATCAAGTCCCCGCGCATCTTGTCTCCATGCTCCTTCCCATGGACGTTGCACCAGAAGACATCATAGGAGGTCTCTATGATGCCATAAGCGTCCGCCTTCGCCTGGGGGACGCTGAACTCAAGGGTCACCCTTTGCCCTGGATCGAGGCGAACTCCGGAGGCTCGTGCTGTCTTGACCACTGTGGCGTTGCCCGACATGCGGAACGGGACATCCTGGAACAGTGTGGACACAAACTCATGCGCCACGACATCACGGTTGTGAAGTCGAATGGCAGCCGGCATCCCTGCCACGAGATGAAAGCCCCGCTCAGTCCCCCCTTTTGTGATCTGAAAGGCTTTCTCGCTGATATCAATGGCCACGTCAACTTCTCTTGGGACGAGAGGTTCGGGGGGGGTGGCCTTCGCCCAGAAATCACGGAGCGCCGGGATCGAAATGAGGTTCGCGGACTTGTACGCCGGCGCGTGCATCTCCCCGAGACGCGCTTTTGTTACCAGCATCACCACCATAGGTTTATTTGGCTGCGGCCATTCTTGCCTCAGCTGGGTCCATGGCACAGGCATCATGTGCCCGTCCGCTGCGTGGACGAGAAGGCCATACTCGGTCCCTAATATGGTGTCGGTCAGTGTCCCTGCGAGATGGCCGACATGGTGACCATCCTTAGTATGCACAGGATACTGCGGCCCCGCTTTGAAGGAGAGCACCCCGTGGGGGATGTCGCCTTCCCACCCCTGGGGCAGTCCAAGTTGCACAGTTTCAGAAGCTGGGGGTACATCATACCGGATGAGACTCGCCCAGCCGATGTCCGAGATCTCAACCCTCACCGTGTCCCCCGGTTTAAACGGACAGTCTCCCATCCGAAAACCGCTCCCGGGCTTCGGTTCGACCTTCGCCTCCTTGCCACCGGGACGAGTCGGGCAGATCAGGTGAGTCCCTTCCGTGACCGCGACTCGAACCACATCGCCGGAGTGCTTCCTGATCCAGTAGGCGTCCTGTTCAATCTTGACAATATGCCCGCTCATCATGTACTCGGCCCCACCAACCGTCACTTGCGACTTGTCCTCGAACGGCCCCGCGCTCGCTGTCGCAGCGAAGGCGAGCGCGGCAATGACTCCACTTATGGCGCTTACGTAGCGCATGGCTCAACCCTCCTTGCTAAAGATGACCTTGCCCGATCTGCTTTCCCCATTCCTTCTGCCGCCGATTGCCGGTCTAGCAGGCCGCGGAGCGTGACCTTCCGCAGCCATCCCCCTCTCTTCAACCAGCCGAAGACCGCTTCGACCCGCTTGCGCTTCTGTTGGCTGCCAGCATAGCCGAGGTGCCGCGTAGTCCGGCCATCATTGGCCCTCGTCGGCCCTCGTCCGCCGGGTCGTGTGCTGGGCCACATGGAGCGTCACCGTCGAACCCGCCACGCGTCCACGAACGCGGCGGTGTGGTAGTTCTTCTCGCCTCCCAGCGTGATCCGTCGGGTGGTGGGTCGGGCATCCGACAAGGCGCCGCCGCCTCTCGTTCCGCCGTGCCAGTCGCGGGGGTGAGGCGCGTGTTCACGACCAGTCCATGCCGATTCTCCATCAGCCCATGACCCATGAAGCACCCCTTGGCCTCCTGGCCCGCCGCCTTCTTGTACAGCCTGGCCTCCGGATCGGTCGTCGAGGTGTGCGTGACATTCGTCCGGCGCTCGCCCCGAAAGTCCACACTGGGATTGCCCGGATCATCCGGCGGCGGCACGGGCGCGACGTCGGTCTTCGGCTTGAAACTCTTCTGGCCAGCCCAGGCCTCGATCAGTGTGCCGTCGACCGTGAAGTGTTCGTCGCACAACAGACGATGGGCCTTGGCTTGCGCCAGCCCCTGCTCGAAGAACGCCGTGGCCACCTCGCCCGCCAACAAGCGGTCCCGGTTCTTGGTGAAGATGGTCACACCCCACATTGGTGTGTCCCGATCGAGGCCGACACACCAGCGGAACAGCAGGTGGTCCCGCAGGTCCTCCATCAAGTGCCGCTCATTCCGGAGGCGGTAGCGGACCTGCAGCAAGAGGGCACACAGCAGCTTCTCCGGGGCAATCGAGGGCCGACCGGTCCGAACATAGAGCTTCTCCCGCTTGGGGGGCAATAAGGCAATCAGCTCCCTCTCCACATCATGCCGAATCGGCCATACCATGTGACTCACCGGACCACGCTCCTCTGGCGCGAGATAACTCCACATGCCGGCTTGCTGACTATCCGAACCGCACATCGTGACCCTCCTGGAAAGAATGGAAGTAATTGTACCGATCTCTTCCAGGTAGGGGGGAAACAAGAGTTTTTCCGCAGCCTGCT
>JACQHN010000005.1 GCA_016199015.1 Nitrospira defluvii | reverse complement strand
TTCGCGCCCCGTGGCGATGATGCCTTCACCGGTGCAGCCGACGAATGTTTCCGGGTCGAGCGCGGTGCGAAGCGCATGCGAGAGGGCATCGGCCTGGTCTGCATGTTGGGCCGAGATAAACAGAAATGCCACGTCGATCCGAGAGGAGCCCAATTGGTCACGGATGGCCCGCACCAATTCATCGGCGGCGGTCTGGGCTTCGCCCTGTCTGGTCAGGGCCGAGGCAAAGCGGAGTGTCGATGGAGGAGTCACAATCACGGGTTGTATCTTCGAATAGAATCAGAGCGGATCTGCCGGGTCGGCTAGACCCCCGGATTCATGCGTTCAGGTCGATCCAAGGATAGTTTCTTATAATAGCGCCACATATATGAGTGATAATCGTCCAGTTGGGCGAGCAAATAATGCAGTTCAGCCGGGTCTTGCGTTTCCAGTGCCCGCGTCATTCGAGCCTTCAAGAATTCTGCAAACTTATCGGTCTTGTCGAGCGCTGTCAGAAGCGCGAGGCCACCCCCGATATGATAATCAGACATAGACCTCCCATGCCAAACTCATGAGCAGGAGAATAGCCGTGGAGTGCTCTAAAAGCAAGGTGCCGACGGCCTCGCCGGTGATGCTGAGTGGTGTTAGGGGTGCGCCGTCGTGGCGGGGGACAGGAGCGCTCGCAGACGCGGGATCGAGATGGCGTCGGCCCGATGCCCGTCCCGTCCGACGACCGTGCTGGCTCCCGTGAGCGCATTGAGGATCGCTTCTTCCGTGGCCTCCACGGTGGCGGTGATCACTGGATTGAGATGGGTGTCGGCCAGCTGGGCGAGTGAAAAGGTCGGCTCGGCGGGGTAATGGGGAATGACGTTGCCGGTGGAGAACGCCAGCATAAAGTCCCCGCTCCCGTGACGAGCGGTCGAGCCTGTTCGGGCAAGCCCTAATGCGGCTCGCTTTCCGAGACGGGTCAGTTGCCGACTATCCAGCGGGGCATCAGTGGCAATGATGACGATGATCGACCCTTCGGCATTGCCGGCGGTTCCTTCGCGCAACGTGAGAAGACTTTCGGGCCTTTGTTCCGTCAACAGACTCGACTGAGCCTGCTCCGCCTCATAGCGTTGACCGACCGGCACCCCCCCCATCGTGAGTTCGGCGCGACGGCCGTGGTTGGCGTTGACCAGCACCCCGACCGTAAATCCTCCGTTGGCGTCAGGGAGCCGTCGCGAGGCCGTGCCGATGCCTCCCTTAAATCCATAGGAAATCATGCCGGTACCGGCTCCGACGCTCCCTTCGGTGACGGGGCCTGACGACGCTTCGTCCAAGGCCTGCATGACATCGGTTTCTGAAACATGGCGCCCCTGGATATCGTTCAGACGGCCGTCATCGCATTCCGCCACGACGGGGGTCAGGGTGTCATCGGTGATGCCGATGCCGGGATATTGCCGGAGCATCCAGCTGATGACCCCGTTGGCCACACGAGGCACATTCAGGGTGTTCGTCAAGGCGATGGGATATTCGAGAAAGCCTGATTCCGCCACCCAGGCCAGGCCGGTCATCTCACCGGTGCCGTTCAAGACGAACGCTCCCGCCGGGACCTTCTTGTGCCAGACATCGTCTCGAGGCACGATGACCGTCACGCCGGTTCTAACCGGTCCCTCTCCCGGGTGCAGAGGGCCGTTTCCTCGCGACAACGTCACCTGCCCGACCTTCACGCCTGGCACGTCGGTGATGGCATTCAAAGGCCCCGGCTGCAACTGTCCGAGCTTCATTCCCAAGTCACGCGCACGAACTCGGCTTTGGTCTGAGTCGGTCGAAGCATCCAGGCTCCAGACAGGGGAAGCGAGGGCAGTCAGAAGGGTGACGGCGCAGGCCGTGACCGCGCAGAAACCTGTTCGCGATTGTGTCATGTCTGCCACAACATTTCTCCGCTCGTGAGTGGGCCCAGCCGATGGGCCGGCTTAGATCTCGTACGTGGTGTCTTTGGTTGGGACCACCACAGCCATTTGGGGGTGCTCAACCTGAATGGCCGCGCCCAGCGACAGCGCTTGTTTTTCCTCTCCATGGACCACGAACACTTTGTGGGGCGCCGGTGTAAGCGCTCTTATGTAGGCGAGCAGATCGTTCCGGTCGGCATGGGCCGACAGCCCGTTAAAAACGACCACCTGGGCGCGGCGCGGAGTCGGAACCCCAAAAATCGGGACGACATCCCATCCTTCGACCAGTCGACGGCCCAGAGTATGTTCGGCTTGAAACCCCACGATCGCGATGATGTTGGCTTCGTCCTGGATGGCATGTTTGAGATGGTGCACGACGCGGCCTCCCTCGCACATGCCGGAGGAGGCGATAATCACGCAGGGGCCGTTCAGGCTGTTCAGTCGTTTGCTTTCCTCCACCGACGAGACATAACGAATATAGCGGGCGGCAAACGGATCTCCTTCCGAGGTGAAGGTGCGGAAGGTTTCTTCATCGTAACACTCAGGGTGCTTCCGGAACACGTCCGTGACCTTCGAGGCGAGAGGCGAGTCGATATAAATCGGAAGTGGATCGATCCGTCCCGCGGCCACCAATCGCTTGATTCGCATGACCAGGTCTTGGGTCCGTCCGAGCGCAAAGGCGGGCACGATGATCTTGCTGTGGTGAGCTTTGGCGTGCGCGACCAGTTGTTGGGCTTTCTGTGTGAGTGCCTCGCCGGTTTCTTCGTGGAGGCGATCGCCGTAGGTCGATTCGATGATCAGGACATCGCAACTCGGCGGCGGGGTGGGATCGCGGAGGATCGGCATCTGGGAACGTCCGAGGTCGCCTGAAAAGAGGATGGTCGTACTGTTGCCGCGCGCGGAATATTTGAGCCGAATTGCGGCGGACCCCAAAATGTGGCCGACGTCGTGGAAGGAGGCCGTCACGCGCGGGGCGACTTTGATGGTATCGCCGTAGCGTTCGCCAACGAACCGGCGGCGGATAGCGCGGGCGTCACGGGTATCATAGAATGGCTGGAGGCAACCGGTGCCGCGACGGTTCTCTTTTCGGTTCAGATAGACGCAATCGTTCTCCTGAAGCCGGGCCGAATCTTCCAACATCACAGCGGCGAGATCGACGGTCGCACGCGTCATGTGGACGTTTCCTCGAAACTGATGTTTGGCCAGAACGGGAAGGGCACCCGAGTGATCGATATGGGCATGTGAGAGCAGCACGGCCTCGATGGAGCGCGGATCGAATCCTAAAAATCGGTTCTGCCGATCTGCTTCTTGCCGCTGTCCTTGAAAGAGTCCGCAGTCCAGCAGAATTCGGTGGCCGGGCATTTCCAGCAGGTGGCGACTCCCTGTAACGGATCGTGCTGCTCCGTGAAATGAAAGGTTCACTGGGTGGAGGGTGCTCCATGGTTCCGGATGATGAGGTCCCACGCCTGCTGCGCTGTTTCGGCAAAGTGAAACAGCGCGAGGTCATCGGCAGCGATCAGGCCTTCTTCGACCAACAACGGCCAGTTAATGAGACGTTCCCAAAAGGCTTGACCGACGAGGACGATCGTGATGTTGCGGGTTTTGCCTGTCTGGAGAAGGGTCAGCGTCTCGAACAGTTCGTCAAGCGTGCCGAACCCTCCGGGGAACACGACCAACGCCCTCGCGCGGAGGAGGAAATGCATCTTGCGCAGCGCGAAATAACGAAATTGGAAACAGAGATCCGGGGTGATGTAGGGATTGGGATGTTGTTCGTGGGGCAGTGTGATGTTGAGCCCCATGGATTTCGCGCTCGCGTCCGCCGCTCCACGGTTGGCTGCCTCCATGATGCCGGGTCCCCCGCCGGTGACGATGACGTAGTCGCACTGTCCGTCGAGTTGACAGGTGGCGGAGACGAGATGGCCGAACTCCCGGGCGATGTCATAGTAGTGCGCTAGGGCTAGCCGACGTTCTGCCACGGCGATGCGCTGTTGCAGCGTTCGATCCTGTGGGCAGGCTTGCCACTCCGCCGTGGCCTGCGCCAGGGCCTGGCGGGCGAGCGAGGGTTCGAGGAGTCTTGCGCTGCCGAAGACGACAATGGTCGAACGGATGCCCTGCTCTGCCTGAATCAGTTCCGGCTTGAGCAGCTCCAGCCCCAAGCGCATGGGGCGGAGCTCATCGCGTTGGAGAAAGTCGATGTCTCGATCGGCCGGGATATAGGAGGCGGACGTGACGGCGTTCTGACGGACCAAGGAATCGTCGGATGAACCTGCACCCATGGCCGGCATTATAACCAGATGCCCTGCGGGCGGCAATTCGCATGTCCGGGTGGAGGCAGAGGACGGTCAGAAGGGATAGGGGGTGAACAGTGGTTCTGGCCTGTGACGCACAAAGGCTTGGTGGATGATCACCCAGTTGGAATCGCAGATCAGCTCGTAGGCGTCCGCACCGAAGCCTGACCGTGACATGATCAGATCGGGATCTACGGGCGACCACGGTTTCGCCAGCCATCCAAAGTTGACCCGTGAGTATTTCGCGTTAAGAAATCGATAGATCACGGTGGTTCCCGCTTCGGCCTCGGCCATGGAGTCCGGAGCTCCCAGCACAGTGACGACATCCGCCAATGTCGTGCGGCCTTCAGTAATGAAGGCGACATGTTGCGGTGTGAGAGGCGTGTTGATGGTGAGGCGTGCGACATTGCACCCTGCCAGGGTTGAGCTAGCCACGGTCGTGAGAAGCAGGACGCGTAGGAGATGCCAGCGGGGCACGGTGTCAGTCTCCAAAGGGCCAAAAACGGAATTCGAGCCCCTCTGTTCGTTTTGAGGCGATCACTTCTTCCGCTGTTCCTTCTCGATTGATCAACACGAACAAGTCGTCGCTTTTCACGGAGACGCGGGAAAAATTCACCAAGATTAAAAGCAAGCTTCCGACCTTGGCATCGTAACGGTAGTACTGAAATAGATCGCGACCATTCAGTTGAAGGATCCGGTCCGGGGCGCCGAGCTGCGCCAACACCTCCGCTCTCGTTGTGACCCCTTTTTTGATCGAATTGATGGACTCTGTTTTAAGCTCGTCGCCAAGTGTGCCTCGGCTAAACGCGCAGGCATTCAGCGTCAGTATCAGGACGGCCAGAAGTGCCCCGGTTACTCGCATGCGCAATCCTCCTCCTTATCTGCCTGGATGAGATCGGCTAGGCCGTGCTGTCGGTGGCGTGGCTGTTGGGCAGGACAAAATCGGACTCATAGATCTGGTATCTCGATAAAGAGAGTCCGACACGATCATAGACATGTTTGGCGACGCGATTGCTGCTTTCGACATACAGCCGGACACCGCACACATCGGCTCGCGCTCGCGCCAAGTCGAGGATGGTGCGATGCATGCGTCGGTAGACCCCGTTTCGTCGCCATGCCGGGTGAACGTAGACGCTTTGGATCCACCAAAACTGAGCATTCCGCCAGTCGCTCCATTCGTAGGTGATGAGCAGTTGTCCCACGGTTACTGTATCGGCTTGAGCCTTCTGCCGCAAGTCCGCGACGAAATACCGGCCTCGTTCAGGCTGTCCAATGATGGCTTGGGTTCCCAGGCGTAGCCGCGTACGATCCAAGCTTCGCTGTTCCGTTTCCAATGCCATAGCAGCACTGAATTCCGTCAGGATCTCCAGGTCCTCAAGAGTGGCTGGTCGGATGGTCAGGTGATCGGCTGGCGTCATGATGGATTCCCGGTCGGTGACGTGAGCCACCCTGGCAAGGGGCGGTACAACCCGGCGGAGAATTCCAATTTCAAGGCCTCTTCCGGCAGAAGGCTCAGCGGGTGCAATTGAGTCTTTGGGATCATGGCCAGGTACCCGGTAAAAGGGTGAATGGCCGTGGGGACGAACACCATAACCAACTCGATCATCGGTGCGATCTGAAGCGCGCGTGGCGGAGGGCCCATAACGAGTCCCAGGGCCCAGAGTCCATCACGTGGGAAAGGAAAGGCGACCACGGTGCTTTGCCCGAAGCGTGCCTTGTAATTCAGCAGGTCGGTCATACTCTTCAGGGTGAGGTAGATGCTGCGGATCAACGGAATCCGTTCGAGGGTTGCCTCAGTCCAACGGACAAGTCGTTGCCCGATCACGTGCGTCGCGATGGCGCCGACTGTGAGCACCATACCGGTCAGAAGCAAGATACCCAAACCTGGGGTATACGGCTCTATTTGCCGGCCGATGAGATCGAGCAGGAACGAATCCAAGGTCTCGAACATGGCCGCTAAAATGAGAAAGGTGGTCCATGCAGGAAGAAGAACGAGGAGTCCCGTGAGGAAAATGCGTCCGAGCCGATGCGAAGAAGCCACGCTGAGTCCTGGGTTCGGTGGTCGAATGCGTCAGAGGTAAACTACGATACCAGATACGGAATGAGATTTGGTATCTTCTTGATCTGCCAGTTCGTTTGGACTATCTTTCCTCTAACATTTTAGTCACCCAGTTTGGGTGAGATTGCGAGCGATATTGTGACCAGCGATGTACGAAAAAAAGTTAATCTCGATAAGGATCTCTTGGCCATTCTGTGTTGTCCGGAAACGAAACAGGGGGTGGTTCTCGCCGACGATGTGTTGATTCAAAAGGTGAACGACGCCATTGAGCGAGGGGCGCTGAAAAACAAGGCAGAGAAACCTGTCACGGAAAAACTCGACGGGGGTTTGATTCGATCGGACAACCAAATTCTCTATCCCGTACGCGAAGACATTCCCGTCATGCTGATCGACGAAGGTATCCCGCTCGCCCAGGTTTCCTAATCGCTGCCTCTCGGCGCTCTTTCTTCAGCACATCATACCGCCGGCCGGCGTTGCGCACGCTTCACGGGCGTCGTGGCCCAACTTATAGACTCGTTGTAAGCGTAATGGCGGACGGCGCAAGCCGTGTGTGAGGACGCGGCGGTATGCCCTGCCTTGGCAGGCGTCAGGGTGCGAGGAGTCCACCTTCTGCGGAGGCCTTTTCAGTCTTCGAGCCGGTAGAGGCGCCGCACTGGGCACAGAGGTACTCGTAGAGATTGCCGGTTGGCAAGACGAGCAGGAGTCGTTGACGGGTTGGGGTAGCTTGACGGCAATTCCCACAGTAAAGCAAGGAGGCGTTAAACGAATCGTACTGGTCCGTTGCGTGGTGCCCTTCCGGTGGAGGCGTCGATCGTGGCCGTACGGCGCGTGGAGGCCAGTTGGGGGGGGACGGTCTATTCGGCGGTCGCGGCATGGGTGCTATTTTACTGACGGAGAAGTGTGCGACGCAACGTCGGAAGGTAGTTATTTAGGAATGACCCATGGTCTGGTCGACATGAGGTTCAGGCTCGTCCGTGCTCTTGCCGCGGCAAATCCACCAGAGCGACCGGATAACCTGTACCACGACGTAAAGCGCGAGGCCGGAGAGGAACCCGTAGAGCCAGGCGTTGCTCCATGGCCACAAGTCGGGTGCGTGCAAGACCACGGCAAGCGCAATATGGCCTCCCAATCCGAGACAGATGGCGAAGACGATCCACTCACGGGCCATAGTCGCCCTCGGAGGAGGCCATGACAAAGGATGAGCCTGGAGACAATCGACAGGCGGTCAAACGGAGGTCTTGGCAGATTCGATCTCGGTTGCCGTGATCAGACTGGACAAATAATCCGCCACGAAGGTCAGGGCTTCCTCGCGTCCGTCGGCTCGTCGACCTTTTTCACGACGCTGCACCGAGAGCTCGTGGTCCAAGTCAGACTTCACTTCCGTCAGCACACGTTGCAGTGTGGTCGGCGTGATATTGGCATCCATGTCTTCGAGTTCCTGGCAGCGATCCAGCACCCAGTTCAACCCCTCAATGCGGCCGGCATAGTGTTCCTGCTCGGCAGTATCGATCCGAGACATGGTCGTCGCGAATGTTTGGGCTTCGTACACCAGGTTGTAGAAACTCGTCACGGCGCGTTGTAACGTGGGATTCATAGTTCTCCTTGGCTCATAAATAGGTTCTGCTGATTATACCTGAGATTGAGGAGGCAACAAGATATTTTTTTGTTGGGCGCTGTCTTACGTAAACAGGAGGGAATGGAACTCGTTCATGAACCCGTAGTAGAGGGGGGCAAAATCTTTTAAGCTGTCCGGACTAGTCTCCTTGAGGCGTTTGAAAAAAAACACCTGGGCGCGTGGATCCAACTGCTCAAGGAGCCGGCTGAGCTGCGCCATGGTGTAACTGCCCGCAGGAACGCTCAGCACATAATGTACCAGTCGCTCGACAAACTGTTGCCCAACATATTCGCTAGTCAGAAGGCCTTCCGGAATCTTGCCTGATGCGAGATACTCGTCGAAGGGAATCGCTTGTGCAGCAAAAGGGAGCGACTGCTGCGGACGGGAGGTCACGCTGAGGTTACCTCGTTGATGAGAAGGGAATAGGAAGACATTGGAGTCACTGTACTCAAGCCCCTCGGGTCCGTCAAGTGGCCAGAAGCAGCAGGTCGATCTGAGTCGAAAGGCCGGGTTGTTCGTAGGAGAAGGGGCAATGCACAGGTTCTGGATCGGTAAAATCCCGTGGTCTCCGGATCGGCGCTGGCTACCGATGACAGGTTGGTGTGTCGGTGGGCGCTGTGTAGTCGTGAATGGAGCGTCGACAATTGCGACGGCTGGCTTGACAGTCTTCACGCGTGGCCGGTAGAATCCCGCTTCTCCGATCTGGTCTGGCGGAAGCGGGAATAGCTCAGTGGTAGAGCATCGCCTTGCCAAGGCGAGGGTCG
>JACQHN010000221.1 GCA_016199015.1 Nitrospira defluvii | reverse complement strand
GCCTATGCCTTCACGGCTGAATTTGGCGAGGGTGAGATCCTAACCTGGGAAGGGAACATTCACCTGGCCCCATTGGAATCCAGCGGACGAATCTCCCTCTCCAATGTCAAGCTGAATACCTTTTGGCCAAGTCTCCGCGATCGTTTTCGTTTCGATATCCTGAGCGGGGCGGTCATGGTCGATGCACGGTATCACTTCGACATGGCGGTGGCGCCGATCAACCTGCAACTGTCCGATGGAAAGATTGTGCTGTCGGATTTTCGATTGGCTGCGGCCGGGGACCGAGATCCGGTCATGACGGTCCCGTCGTTGGTGCTGGACGCCATTCGGCTGGATCTTCCCAAGCAAGAGCTGGGCGTGCAGACGATTCGTATGACCGGCGCGGACATTCGAACCTGGTTGGCTCAGGACGGGGTGATAAATTTCAAACCCCTGTTCGCTCCGGTAGCGAAGGACGAGACGCCTGAACGACCAACTCCGGAGCCTGTGCGGCCCTGGGTGGTGGATGTGCATACAGTTGAAACATTGAGAACACATATTTCCTTCGAAGATCGAAGCTTGAAGACACCTGCGCTCTTGACGATCGACGACTTGGATGTGACCGTCGGTGATATTCATGTCCCGCTCAAAGGCCCGCTGCCGATCGCCGCCAGTCTTCGTCTGAATACGCAAGGCACAATTGAGAGCAAGGGCACCCTGCAGATCGATCCTCTACAGGCCGATCTTACATTAGCCTTGGCACACATCGGCCTTCGCCCGTTTCAGCCATATCTCGATCGTGCAATGCAGCTCGATGTGAAAAATGGTGAACTCGAGTTGGTCGGCGACGTGCACTATCGGAGCCGACACGAATCAGAATCGATGCTGCGCTACACAGGGCAGGTTGGGGTGAAAAATCTGCATCTGGCCGATCGTGCGTCACAACAAGAGTTTCTCGGCTGGACAGCGCTGGGCCTAAACAAGATGGCACTGGAGTTGGCGCCGACTAAGATCAAGATCGGAGAGATTGCTCTGCGCGATCCGGCGATTCGGTTCGTGACTACGAAGGACGGCTCAACCAACATCGCCCGCGCCTTACGCGCGCCTGATCAGAGTGCGGTCCAACTACCTGCGCCGAAGCCGGCCGGGGAAGCGGCTTCCAAGAAAGAGGCCACGCTCACGCCGATCGCCATCGATCTGGTGACGTTGTCAAAGTTGTCTGCGACGTTTGTGGATGAGTCGATTGAACCGACGGTGACCACCGGCATTCACGATTTCAGCGGTAGCATTAAGGGCTTGTCTTCCAAGCAGCTGGCCAAGGCAGAGGTGTCATTGGCCGGGAAGGTAGACAACGTCGCGCCCCTCAAGATCCAAGGACAGATCAATCCACTCAGCGAGGACACCTTTACGAATCTCAAGTTCACCTTCCAAGGCGTGGATCTCACGGCTGTCTCCCCCTATGCGGGAAAGTATGTCGGGTTCCCCATCGCCAAGGGCAAGCTCTCACTCGATCTCACGTATCAGGTGTCCAAAAAGCAACTGGTCGGGGAGAACAAGGTGCTGATCGATCAGCTGACGTTCGGCGAGAAAACTGATAGCCCGGACGCCACGGGTCTGCCGGTGCGTCTCGCGGTGGCGTTGCTGAAAGACCGGCGTGGCTTGATCGATATCGATATGCCGGTGCGAGGGGATTTGAACGAGCCGGATTTCAGATACGGACGGGTCGTGCTCAATGCGTTGGTCAACGTGATCACCAAGGTGGCGACGTCTCCGTTCGCGGCGCTTGGCGGGCTGGTCGGGGGCGGCGGAGAAGATCTGCAGTTTATCGAATTCCAGGTCGGCACAGGAGCACTGGAGAGTGCCGGACAGCAAAAACTCGAGTCGATCGCCAAAGCGCTCCAAGAGCGGCCGGCCTTGCGAGTCGAAGTCATCGGCGCAGCCGATCTCAAGCGCGACCGGGATGCCCTGGCCCTGCAGAAAATGAACGCAGAGGTGCAGCATCGTTTTACGAAAGGCGGAACGAAAAATCTGCAAGCGGTCGTATCCCAAGCACGAGAATTCGAATTCTTAAGCGATCTCTATGCTGAGAAATTGGGGAAGCAACCGACGAAGCGAGAAGAGGCGCCGGGAGGAAAAAGCGTCGAACGGGTGCTGACGGTCGACGAACTGCGACAGCAACTGATTCCTGCGATGACCGTCGAGGAATCGGAATTGCGATCGCTGGCGCAGGATCGTGCGAAAGCGATTCGTGAGCAACTGATCGCGCCAGGCCGGTTGCCGGAGGAGCGCGTGTTTCTCGTCGAGGCGGAATTGACCAGCTCAGAAGGAGAGAAGGTCCGAGCCCGGTTGAATTTGACGGGGAATTGAACGGCCCGATGAGCGGGCTAAGCTTTGGGCTGGTACCGCATCCGCGTGCCGTGCAGGAGCGAGAGTTCAATCTCGCTCGCACTCAACTCGACGGGGAAGTACGCCCCAGAGATCTTGGCTGCATTGATACTCGCTCCTTCGAGCCGGGCCTGTCGGAAATCGACCCCTCGAAGATCGGCCTGCCGAAAATAGGATTCGCTCAAATCCAATCCATCTGCTTCGAGACCGCGCAGATCGAGTCCTCGTAAATCGCATCGCGTGAGGTCGACCTGTTCCCCTCCAGCCCGCTTCACATTGAATTCCTTAATGCAGCCTTCGCGGAGCAAACGATACATGGGATCGTTGGAGATCCGTAGTCCGGTGGCGGTAGGTTTTTGGTTGTCCATAGGGGCTCCTCGGGTGTCTGGGTTCTTTATCGGGCGCATGAGCGAAAACTTGAGTGTGATCGGACCGGACGTCGGCGCCTGCATCGCGGCAGTTGCCTTAGGGTGGGCATCTTCCGCTTGCACCAGGCTCCTGAGAAACGGTACTCTGAAGGGCTCATTCATCCTTATCGCATATTGCGTATCACCACATCCGGCCGAATGGCGAAGGAGGGAATCATGGGACTACGACTTGGCGACGACGCCCCGAACTTTACGGCGGAGACGACAGAAGGGACGGTCAATTTTCACGAGTGGTTGGGAAGCGGGTGGGGTATTTTATTTTCACACCCTAAGGATTTTACACCGGTTTGCACGACGGAGTTGGGCTACATGGCGAAAATCAAAGGGGAGTTCGATAAACGTGGGGTGAAGATTCTGGCCATCAGCGTGGATCCGCTGGATTCGCATCGCGGCTGGACGAAAGATATCAATGAAACCCAGAACTGCACGGTGAGTTACCCCCTCATTGCAGATCCCGAGAAAAAAGTGGCCATGCTCTACGACATGATTCACCCGAATGCTCTGGATAACATGACGGTGCGGTCGGTATTTGTGATCGGGCCGGACAAGAAAATCAAGTTGATGCTGACCTATCCGGCTTCCTGTGGCAGGAACTTCGACGAATTGCTGCGGGTGGTGGATTCCTTGCAACTGACCGCGAAATATAAAGTGGCGACGCCGGTGAATTGGAAGGACGGGCAGGATTGCATCATCACTCCGGCGGTCAATGACGCTGAAGCCAAAACTCTGTTTCCTAAAGGCTTCAAAGCCGTGAAGCCGTATCTACGATTCACTCCCCAACCCAACAAATAGCGCGCTTCGCACGTGGGGTAAAAAACGGGGAGCCGGCCTTTTGGCCGGCTCCCCTTGTTGCATCCGCACGAATAACGACTTGCTCCAGTGCCAATTCCTGCGTCCCGGCAGCACCATGGGTTGAGTGCAGGACTCGATGCGCATCGAGCCGCGCGCCGGCAGGCCGAGTTTCTTGCTAGGGCACGTCCATTTTCACACTGATCGCGCCGCCGAGATCACCTTCTTTGGCGCCCTCACGCGGGAATCCAGAGATGTCTTTCTCGCCTTTTGGCTCTCCATGACAGGCCAAACACGCTTTGCTGTAGTAGAGGGGACGCATGACACGCACGGTTTTCTTATCCTCGCTGAGACTGCTCACCGGGGCCTGACTGCCTGATCCCGCGCCCTGTTCGGCGAATTTCTTCAACACGTTGATCTCGTACTCATCGGGTTGGTTGCGGGGGGGGGGGCTCGCCGGTGCCATGGTTTGGCGGAGATACACACCGGTGTGGCTGCGAAAGCGGTTGGCAGCCGAGGTTGCGAAGGCCGCGGGAATGAAGCCTTTGAAGCCGATGCCGGGAATATTGATGACGCCCTGGGCTTCTGCGACCACCTGTTTTTCCATCTCAACGAGGAGCGGCAACATACGTTTCGAGGAGTCAGGAACCGTGGCTGTGGGCAGTTTGGAAAGATCAACGCCCGGACGTTCCGAAAACTTGACTGCAAGATGGGTTTCAAAAGACTGCGGGGCTGAAGTTTTTGTCCCCTTTGGCCGGATCGTTGATGAGGGATTGATGGTCTCCGATCACCTGACGACCTGAGCAGAAGCCGCGTCAGACCAGCAGCAGACCTGCGTGACGAATCGTGTGCCAGGCGCGGGTACGACTGAATCGATCGAAGCCTCGTGTGCCGGAGACAGGAAAGTGTTCGCGTGCTTCCGCGAAGCGTGGGTATGCGTGGGCTGTCCGGTGCGATGACGGCGTTGACTCATGAAGCAGCGAAATCAGCCACGTGGCGTGACGCGATGAAAGAGTGAGTGAGAAATCCTCCCCTCGAGTCGGCAGAATGATTCTGCTTCTCGTCGCGCCGAGTGGGGTCACCACAGGAGCGCTGCCGATCCAGACGCAGCGTCGTTCAGCGGTGAGCGGTGTGGATGGGTGAACGGCGATCGCCGTTTTTGCCCAGGTGCGTGCCACCCGTGGCGCTTTGACCGCCTGGGAGAACCACCGTTGTACCGGCAGGTCGAGTCCGGCCTGTTCGATATAGTTGAGTAGCGCGGCACGTAATCCTTCGCCCAACCAAGCCGGGCAGGTGGCTCTGGGGTCGGCATGACGGAGATCGTTTTCGGCAAAGCCTTCGAAGGTTGGTCCGAGGATGGTGAGACCTTCCGATGCCGGGTTCAGTCCGATAGGACTATGGGCCGTGGCCGTGAACTTGTGCCAGAACGCAGACTGCAGCAGGTCGTTCGCAAAGAGTTGTCGGACGCGTTCCAGGGAATCCACCGTGTCAGCGATGGTCTCGCCGGGACAGCCATACATCAGATAGGCGTGGAGCAGAATGCCGGCTTGGCGAAAGGCGGCTGCAACCCTCGCCGTCTGGTCTACGGTAATGCCCTTCTTCATCCGTTCGAGCAGGCGGTCCGATGCCGCTTCGAGTCCGGCGGTGAGGGCAATGCAGCCGGATGCGGCCAGCAGCCGGGCCAGGTCCGGTGAGAAGGCTTCCTCAAACCGAATGTTACCCCACCAGGATATGGTCAATCGTGTTTCGAGCAGTCGAAGGGCCATGGCCTTCAGCGCAGCCGGCGGGGCGGCTTCGTCGACGAAGTGAAAGCCCCGTTGCCCTGTCTCTCGAATGAGGGCTTCGATCCGTTCCATTAGCACGTCAGTCGGAGTCGGTTCATAGCGCGCAATATAGTTCAGCCCCACATCGCAGAAGGTGCACTGTTTCCAGTAACAGCCGTGCGCGACGGTCAGCTTATTCCAATGGCCTTCCGACCAGAGCCGATGCATGGGGTTCAGACTGTCGAGGATAGAGAGGTACCTGTTCAATGGTAGACCTGCATAGGTTGGCGTACCCAGTTCCTGCATCGACAAGTCCGGTTCGGTGCTGCCGTCCCGAAATACGACCTTGCCCTTTGTGCAAAGAAACGTCCGGCGAAGCAAGCCTTCCGGGCGTCCGCCCGCCAGGTGATCGAGGAGACAGAGGAGGGGTCGTTCGCCGTCGTCGAGCGTGACATAGTCGACATACCGGAACAGCCGTGGGTCTTCCAGCCGTCTCAGTTCCGTATTCACATAGCCGCCGCCCAGGACCACGCGAATATCCGGCCGCCGCATTTTGAGGGCTTGGGCAATTCGCAGGGCGCCGAAGAGATTGCCGGGAAAAGGGACGGTCAGGCCGACGATGTCCGGGGTGGTGCGGTCGATATGCGGCCAGAGCGCGTCGAGTAACAGGTCGTCGGTGAGGCTCAATGGTTGAGCCAGGGCCTGCTCAATGTGGTCGAACGACGAGGTGGATTGCGTGATCTGCTCGGCATAGCGATTCAACAATAAGTGGGGCGCCACGGTTTCGTGAAGCAGGTCCGTGAGATCCTCGATATAGAGGGTGGCACGATGACGGGCTTGGTCCGACGGCGATGTGGACCGGCT
>JACQHN010000220.1 GCA_016199015.1 Nitrospira defluvii | reverse complement strand
TCGTCATGGGCGCCACGATCACGGTGTCGATGTGCCGATTCATTTCATCGGGGGAAACGACCAGGCAGGGACGAGTCTTTCGGATTTCGCGGCCTTCCGTGGGATCGAGGCGAACGAGGTAGACCTCGAAGCGGCGGACTACCAGTGCCACTCTTCACGATCCCATCGCGAGGGGGACGAACGCTCCCGATCCACCAGGCGGTCATCGCCGGTTTGGTGCATGGTGCGAAACGCCCCATCCCACCCACTACGCGGTCGCAAGGCGGAACGCACCACTAACTGGTTCCCCTGGACCTCGACTTCTACAGGACCGTCGAGGTGGCACTGACGAAGCAGCGATTTCGGAATGCGGATACCGCGGGAGTTCCCAATTTGGATGATCTTGGTCTTCACGGACGAAGCGCCTTTCAATATCGCGTGGCTACGGTGTAATTACATGGAGCATCGTCCCTCTGTCAAGAAGCCAATGAGGGATCATCGCCGAACAAAAACAGGACGGGGGTACCGTGTCAGTGCGGAGACGGGGGACTGTAGCGAACAAGGACAACCCCACCGTGCCGTTTGCGCCGTTGGATGGGGGAGGCGGGAATCGAAATCGCAGATGGCAGGCTAGGGAAGCACGGTCAAGCCGAGACTGCGGAAATCTTCATCGAATGTGAAGCACGGACAGTGATCGAGCAACATGGTCACAACGACGAACGAGATGGCGTCACAGAAAGACAGGCGATGATCGCGGCCATAGGTGGTAAAAATCTGTTCTGCCTCCGCTCGCACGCGGTCGCCGTATGTCACGATGCGAAGCCCAGGCTTCACGTCGCTGAGGAATGCGAGTGCGGCCTGAAAGTTACGCCGGTACCGAAGCAACGTAGCCGTTTCGCTGACGATATCCCACGTGGTGTGAAATGCCGTTCCCGCGGAGGCCGATTCAGCCACCAGCATGCGTGCCCGCGCATGATTGGCGTCTTTCGGATCGAGGCAGGCATAGAAAAATGAGGTGTCGCAAAAGACCAGGTTGGGGAGGGCCATCAGCGGATCGCGCCACGCGGCCCGTAGAGATGGGTTTTCACGTGGGAGGAGATGAGGAGCTTCCGACCGCGCGATTTCGACATCTTCTTCATCAGGCGGAGCAAGCTTTGAGCGGCCGCTCCCGGCTCAGGTTCGGGCTGCACGGCGCGGAGCTCCGCGACGACCTCGTTGTGAACCGTAATCTCCACGCGGGCGCCCGCATCTCGCCGGACCCGGCGAACCAACGCCGGCAACCGCTTGCGCGCTTCACTGATCGAAAGTTTCATGATGGCCTCACATTGAATATGTCTAAAATGTACAGCCATGTACAATTCATGTCAACACGTAGACAACCCCGACGTGCCGTTTGCGCCGCTGGATGGGGGGAGCGCGGGGCAAAGACGGTCTGGGTAAGTTGGTGGCGAGTGAGCGAGGGAAGAACGAGGAGAGGCGGGCGGCGCGCCGCGAAGGGTCCAATGTGCGATGGCAAGACCCGACCCCGGAACTTGGTTCGTTTCCGTATGAGGAGTCACGCACGATGACAGAGGCTCAGGCCGGCTTGTCGGCGCGCATCGCCGAGGCATCGAGGCAGTACCGGGCCGACTATGAGTTGTCCCTGGAACAGGCCAAGGCGCAGTATGCCCTGGCGTTGGAGCTGCGAGACCATGTCGGGACAGACCCGGCGCGGCTGGAGGCGATCGAGCTCGAGTCGGCGGAAGACGTGGTGTGGTGGCTGATGGGGTTACCCTTCGAGTTGGCGCGGTACGGTTTGGTCGATGAGGCGTTGCACCTCTGTGCCCAATGGGCGGACATCACCGAAGCGGAGAACTTTCTCTGCGACCGGGCGATCATCCTGGCGGAGGCGGGGCGGCGGGAGGAGGCGATTGCGCAGTTTCAGGACAACCTCATCCGCTGGCCGACAAACCCGTGGACCCTCATCAAGGGCGGGGATGTGCATGCGTCTGTGGGGGAGCAGTCGATGGCGGCGACCCTGTATCGCCACGGCTTGGAGCATGCGGGAGAAGACCGGTACACGCGGTCAGGTGCGTTGGAACGGCTGCTGCCGCTACTGGACGAGCTGGGGAGATCGTCCGAAGCCGACGCGCTCAAAGCCGCCGAAGAGCAGCGGGAAACGGCGGCCCGGGTCATCGCCCAAGCCGAAGCAGCCGGGGCGGAGGACCTGCCGTTCGTTCGCGTCACGCCGAAGATCGGCCGGAACGACCCCTGCCCCTGCGGCAGCGGAAAGAAATACAAGAAGTGCTGCATGGGGGCTAGCTCTGTGTAGCGGCGCCGGTCCCCGCGACCGAGGGCGAACGTCTGAAGTTCTGGCTATCTGAACCGATGAGGTAAACGCGTGAAAGACAGGAGCGACATAAGAACGCAGTTTGCGAGGTGGTTCCAGCAAGCGACCGGCAATGAGTCTTACCCATTCCAGATTCGCTTTGCCTGCGGGGACTGGCTCCGCAACGCGGTGCCTGTCCCCGGTCACAAGGCGGGGAGAGGAGAGAGGGGCGTGAGAGGTGAGAGTCTTTTGGTGGATGTGCCGACGGGGATGGGGAAGACCGCGATGGCGGTGTTGGGATGGCTACGGTGGACGCCGCTGATTCTGCCCTACCGGAGGAAGGTCTGACAGTGAGGGGACGCATGACTGATTCTAGGAAACGGCGGGTGACGACCTCCCAACTGACGCGCGAAATTCTGGAGATTGTCCGCCATGCGCGTGCCGGCGCATATCGAGCCGTCAATGCCGCGATGGTCGAAGCCTACTGGCAGATCGGGAGACGCATTGTCGAAGAGGAACAACACGGACGGGCGCGGGCCGGGTACGGGCAGGAGATCGTTCACACCGTGGCGCACCGTTTGACGGCGGAGTTTGGCCGCGGCTTTTCGGAAGCGAATGTCTGGAATTTCAGACAGTTCTACCTCACCTATCCATCCGAGAAGATTCTCTACACGCTGCGTAGAGAATTAAGCTGGTCCCACCACCGGCTGATTATGCGGGTCGAAAACCCGCAGGCTCGTGCATTCTACATGGGCGAAGCCGCAGATCAGCATTGGAGCACGCGACAACTCGAGCGCAACATCACGGCGCTCTACTACGAACGGTTGCGCTCTTCGCGCCGACAGTCGTCGCCGGGGTCCAAGGCCGTCTCGATGTCGGCAGCCGACGTGGACGAGCATCTCAAAGATCCGTACGTCTTCGAGTTTCTCGGCCTTCCCATGCCGCCCGGATTTACCGAAGCCGAATTTGAAACGGCGATCATCGGCAATCTGCAGCGGTTTCTGCTGGAGCTGGGTAAAGGGTTCTCGTTCGTCGGCAGGCAATATCGGATCAGTACCGAGACCAAGCACTTCTT
>JACQHN010000219.1 GCA_016199015.1 Nitrospira defluvii | reverse complement strand
GGGCGAGAGCGTGAGCAAATATGTGGCGCGCTCGCTGGACATCATCGATCGAAGCGGTGTGCCCTATCGATTGAACCCGATGGGAACGGTGCTGGAAGGGGAGTGGGACGAGGTCATGGCGGTGGTCAAGAAATGTTATGTGCGCATGCGCAAGGACTGTAACCGCGTTTCCTGCAGTATCAAGATCGATTATCGCAAAGGGCAAAAAGGGCGGTTATCGAGCAAGGTATCGAGCGTTGAATCGCATTTGAAGCGGAAACTGAAGGCGTAAGCTCGGACGATTACGGGAGCACGGCATCGGCTCGGGAGTCGTAGTGCAGGGCTCCGTCTGTTTTGAACGTTGCCGATAGGCTGTTGGTCTGCACGGCCAGTTCTTTGAGCGATAGCTGTTGCACCGTGCCACGCAACCGTCCTCCTGTCAGGTCACGGTTCAGACCTTTTTCTAGCGCTGTTCGCATCAGCTCTAATTCTTCCCGAATGGGAATCGCCAGCCTTCCGGCCAGTTCATCTCGCAGTGGCTCGTGCAGCCATTCTTCGGCTAAGTCTGTGGCCGGCGTGCGCTCCTTGATGGTGTAGTCGACTTCCCGAAACAAGATCCGCCCCGTGGATTCGTCGTAGGCCGGTGTGCCTTTGAGGCGCAGGGTCAACGGAAGTAGCCCTCGCAAGGTCAACTCTACCCCGACCTGACTGCCCACGGGATAGAGCGTCGCTCCAGCAATCTTGATCGTGCCGACTCCCAGCGACCATTCCTGGCCGACTACCGCCTCGCGGAGACGTTGATTGGCCTCCTCAATCGGAACCTGCAGGGCAAAGGTGACGTGAAAGCCGTCATCTTGGAATCGATCCTGTGCATCAGGCAGGGGCAGGTGACGTGAGAGTGGCTTGGCTCCTCGCACCACAGTGGGCCTGGCTGTCACTACAAAGGCCGCAGTCGGAGTTTCAGACAGAGTCCCTATTCCGGCAGGGCCGACGGCTTCAGGGTTCACGACGAGCCAGAGCGCCTGTGCTTCATCCAGCAGCAATGGTTCCTGCAGCTCCTTCCAGATTTTGGCGACCGCCGGCTTCAGCGTGACGAGACCGGCGGCTTTCCGGTCTAGTATAGGCAGGATCTCGTGAAGTTCGCTTCGATAGACCTGGGCCATCAACGGTGCTGCATCCACGCTTTGCCCGGATAACACGCATGACCCAGTCGGCTCTATGGCAGCGACCGTACTCGCCGGTAACAGGGTATAGCCGCGGCCCTGGGCGAACGTAGTCGCGAGGTTTACAGACAAACGACCTGCTCCGGCCGTCGGATCGCGCTGGCCGCATTCGGCAATCTTCGTGAGTGAGCCATTGAGGCGTTTCGCATACTCCACTCCGAACGCGAAGGTCGCATGGGACAATAATCGACCTCCCGTCGTCTTAGAGCCCTGGTCTCCCGGCCAGATCCGATACTTCAGAAACCCCGTGCCTCCGCCCAACGCAATCCATTCGCGGTCAGCGGTCCGATGTGACGCAAGATCCCGGTGGATGCCGCCATACAATTCGGCAAGGGCAGGTACAGGGATCGGGACATGAACGGTGATGCTGGAGACGTCGTCTCGGCGTTGTTGGGGTTCTTCCTTCCCTGCTGCTGATGTTGAGGCTGTGAGACCACCGACCAGGGCCATCACACAGAGCCACATCAATTTGGTCCAGCTGAACAGATTCCGTCCGTCCATCGTCTCTCCTCATTCCATCCGCAGGTGGAAAGTTGTCGCCTGAATTTAATCCGAGGATTTTCTACGAATATGGGGGAACCGCGAACCGAAGGCAAGGGTGCTGATACCCACAGTGAGAGATACCGAGAGCTCGCGCCTGGCGCCTCTCGCGAAGAACAGATCAGAAGTGGTGTTATGAAGCTGTGCTGCCGGGTGGAAGGGGAATGTACTGTCGGGGTACGCGGGGGCCGATCGCGCAGAGAATTTCGTAGGGAATCGTCTGTTGCCATGAGGCCAAGTCGGTTGCCGTGATGCGCTCCTGTCCTTGCTGCCCGATCAGGATGGCCTCATGCCCGATTTCCACGCCGGGCACGTCGGTCACATCGATCATGGTCATGTCCATGCAGACACGTCCGACTACCGGTGCTCGCCGCCCGCCGATCAGCACCACTCCGCGGTTCGACAACAGACGGTTGTACCCGTCTGCATATCCAACCGGCAGCACCGCGATGCGGGAGCGGCGCGAGGCGATGAACATACGATTGTAGCTGACGCTGTCCCCTCGTTGGATGTTGTGCAGGTGCGCAATGGTCGTTTTCCAGGTGAGGATCGGCCGCACCTCCGACGTCGGGTCCTCCTGCGCCAGGGTTTGGTACCCATAGAGCATAATGCCCGGTCGCACGAGTGAATAGCGGCTCGCGGGATATTTGACGATGGCCGCGCTGTTGGCCGCGTGCACCAGCGGGAGTGCAAGGCCGCGCTGTTGCAGGATCTCAAGGGTCTGCTGGAATCGTGCGAGTTGCGCCTCGGTGTGCCGGGCATCGTGATTGTCGGCATCAGCCAGATGGGTCATGAGCCCTTCCAGGCGTAACACCGTTTGAAAGTCCGGCCTGCCGATGAGACCAGGCATCTCCTGAGGAGAGAGGCCGAGGCGGCCCATGCCGGTTTCGATTTTGATGTGCACGGGGTAGGGCTTGGCGCCGGGCGGGACCTTATCGGCAAAGGCGCGCACCATATCGGCTCGATAGAGCACGGGTGTCAATTGGTGAGCCACCAGGTCTGCAAACTGTGCAGGCACCGTCGCGCCCATCACCACAATGGCATCCTGAACGCCCGCCTGACGGAGGGCGATGCCCTCGTCGACCGTGGCGACAGCAAACCGGTGGACGGTCAGCCGTTGAAGGGCGCGGGTAATCTCGACGGCGCCATGGCCATAAGCATTGGCCTTCACGACGGCCAGCACCTCGGAGCGTGGGGCGAGACGCCGCACGTGCGCGAAGTTCTGCGCAAGAGCACCCAGATCGACTGAGACGGAGGTTGGGAGAAAATGAGAGGGCGTGTACACGCAGCCTGTCGTGAAGGAAGAAGGCGTCAGACTTCGAGAATTTCGCCTTCTTTCTTCTTCATGACGTCGTCGATCTTCTGTACGTACTGATCGGTCAGTTTCTGAATCTCGGCTTCCGACTTGCGCAACTCATCTTCGGTCAGCTTCGTGTCTTTCTGGAGTTTCTTGAGCTCTTCATTCCCATCCCGACGGAAGCCGCGAATCTGCACTTTCACTTCTTCGCCGTGTTTCTTGCACACTTTGATGAGCTCCTTCCGGCGTTCTTCGGTGAGCGGCGGAAGGGGAATGCGGATGAGCTTCCCGTCGTTCGACGGCGTCAATCCGAGGTCGGAGGTTTGAATCGCTTTTTCGATTTCTCTGATCAGATTCTGTTCCCAGGGCTGAATCGTGATGAGACGCGCTTCCGGAGTGGCGACATTCGCGACCTGTTTCAACGGTGTGAGAGTGCCATAGTAGTCGACCTTGATGCCGTCCACGAGCGCCACTGATGCGCGACCGGTGCGGAGCCCGGCCAGGTCGCGTTTCAAATGTTCGATTGCATGGTCCATCTTCTCGGTTACGCGTTGTTTCACCGCCTGCGCCGTCGACATCAGAGTCTCTCCTTAGCGACTTCCTACGGTGACCAGGGTTCCGATGGGATCACCTTGGACGACCCGTTTAAAGTTTCCCTTCTCTGTTAAGTTGAAGACGATCAACGGCAGCCGGTTGTCCATGCAGAGGCTGATGGCCGTCGAGTCCATGACTTTCAGATTCTGGGTCAGAATCGACAGGAAGGGGATTTCAGCATATTTCTTGGCTTGCGGATTTTTGACCGGATCGCTGTCGTAGATGCCGTCGACCTTGGTGCCTTTCATGATGACCTGCGCGCCGATTTCCATCGCCCGGAGCGACGCGGCCGTGTCGGTGGAGAAATAGGGATTTCCCGTTCCACCGGCAAAAATCACCACACGCTTCTTTTCCAAATGCCGGATGGCGCGACGTCGGATGTAGCCTTCCGCCAACTGCCGCATTTCAATCGCCGACTGGACACGGGTGGTGACCCCTTTGCTTTCCAGTGCATTTTGGAGGGCGAGCGCATTCAGCACGGTGGCCAGCATGCCCATGTAGTCGGC
>JACQHN010000218.1 GCA_016199015.1 Nitrospira defluvii | reverse complement strand
GGCCAATCCCGCCTCGGTGATTGGTATTTCTGCGAGCATCCATTTCAGCTGCGGGGCTATGCTCTCCTCTAGACCTATGTTTTGGTCTTTAATATATCGTTCACCAAATCTCCCATGCTTCACACCGATTCGTATAACGTTCGGCAGGATCGCTATTTCTAGTTGTGGATAATCCGTGCGTGCTGGATACTCTTTCGGGCCCAAGGGGCCCCTCCATACGGTGCCAGGGCAACCATCATCACCGGGCCACAACGAGTACTCTAGCGGGATACCCTTCTGATCCCACAGCCTCGGCTGGATGAGCCATCGTTGATAACCATTCCCCCACTGTTCCCAGGAAACAAGAATCTGGAGTGGCCCCCAACCATCAATATAGTGTTTCTCCTCGTCGGTCAGTTGAAGGTGCTTTGCTAGTTTCTCGCGATCGAGCAGAATCCAGCATTTATAGGCAGCTCGAAACGGAGACGGCTCAAATGCCTTCATCACAGTTGCAATGCTTCCGGCTTTCTCAATGGTGACTGGTAATCCGTCATCGATCCAATTGGATCGGCGGTGAGGCTGTTCTGCTATCTTGACGAGCCCGCAGGATCTCAATGTTTCGACGACTACGGCTAGGTTCTGACCCAGGGCCGCCGCGTAGGCTTCTCGGCGAATCAGCAATGGTGGGAGCAGGAGTACGAAGAAAATTAGTCCGGGCTGAGCTATTCCCAAGACATAGTAAAGAAATGGCCAGCCGATTCCAAAGTAGAGGAGAAGTACTGCTGTGCTTTTGTTGATCTTAGACTCCGTCATTGGCATCCGTTGCCTCCGCAATAAGAATCCAGTGACATGGTCGAAACAGTTGGTAAGGCCGTCTCACGTAAAGGAGAAACCAGTTGAGGCCGAGAGTTGCATGACAACACTACGGGAGCGAGAAATCGGGCGGGACGGTGGGTGTATGTTGAATTTTCTCCTCGAAGACTTCAAGAACTTTCTGGTGGGTCAAGGGGCACTGTTGCCCTATTAAGCCGCACAAGCACATAATGACAAAGGCTTAGGGGCAAGAGCAAGTGAACCTGTCTGCTCTCCGACTTAAATGACGTCCTAGCGTGCAAGGGAGAGGTGACGCATGAGTCGTCAAGGGTGGGACTTTAGTATTGGACTGAGCCTGATGCTGCTGGTGATGGGTGGGTGTGTGCCGGTGAGTCAGTGGACAGACACGGATCGTGCGGCGATGGCACAACCACGGCATGTGCCGCCGAGTGATAGGGTGGGGTTTGCGCCTACGCCGGGCAAAAATGGCCTCATCATTGGCGGGCCGAGGGATGGAGCGATAATCTCCAACGGGACGACCTATTATCCTGACGGGCGCGTGGAGTTTGAACGACGGCAGGACGGTATCATCGTCGGCGGGCCCCCCGATGGGGCGCTCAAGCATGGCGGGACGACGTATTATCCTGATGGGAGTGTGGAGTTTGAGCGGAGGCACTAGGCAACAACTGCCAACGAAGGGCTTTCAGCAGTATTCCCTGGACTGGGGCGGGGATTGCCCAGTTCGTCAATGACTTGAACAATCCCCTCTGATACAATCCCGGCCTCAATCAAGGGAAAGAACCAATCGCCAATGGGAACTCGTCGTGTCGGCCCCACCAAATTATGATACGAGCCAAGATACCCATTCAACGTACTCCGGACGGATTCTGGAAGGCGGGGCTGTGCTCCATTCACATTGACTCAGTGCGACAGATCCCTCTCTCAACTGTACCCCAAGAGGAGACACTAGAAGATCTCGTCGAAACCGTGAGGGCAGGCCCTTCTCTCCCTCGACAAGAATGGCCGGCGGGGTACCTCGGAACCGATTCAATGGGAGATCACCGTGGATCGCGTGCCCTACTGCTATCGCTGCGTCCAACCCATGCAGGAAGCACCACAGCCATCAGACGGTTCGACCGTCTCAGACCGCTCCGACTGGAAATGTGCACAGTGTGGCACAGTGATCCAGTTGGGTTAGCAGGCCACGAAGTCGGCAGGGTTAAGGTAATGTGCGCCGGGTGTATTGTTGATCGATATGAGTACCCGTGAGCCGCCGAGCCAACAGTTCGCCCCCTGTAACATCCTCACGATCATCCCTAACAGGATGCGGAAAAAGTCCGCCAGCGGCGTTCTCGCCTCGCTCAGAGGCTCCACGTACCTAAGGAGTACGCGTCGCCTCTTCGGTCGCTGCGGCCTTTCTGGACGGCCTTTTTGCGCATCCTGCGGGCGATTCTGATACCAACTGGCCATGTGAGCGGCTCGCGGCGTATTGTGCAAAATCGAGTTTTTCCGCAGCCTGCTAATCACTCGTCCTCTTGTCGGTGCATCTCGCTACTCAGCTCTAGCATCATCGGCCTAGGTAATTCGGTGAACATTCTTTGCGGTGCACCCTCCCTGAATAGGCGTGCAGACTTTCTGTACGTCGTCATTTCCGCGAAGCTCAAGATGAGACAGGGATTGCCTAATTCATCAATGACTTGAGCAACCCTCTCTGATACAATCCCGGCCACCATACACAGCTCAGTCGACCCAAGCTCCTATCCGATGTTTCCCATATCGTCCTCTGCCATGCGCCCGGTGGTACCCCGCTAGATGACTACTGGTTCCACTGAACGGTTCTGGCTCGATCGTCCGGTCCCTCCCGAGGTGGCTGATGCCTATCGAAAGGGCATTGTGCTGGACATCGGCTGCGGATCGCTCAAGCAGATCGGCACGGTGGGCGTCGATCAACGGGCGCTGCCTGGGGTGGATGTGGTGTGTGATTTCGAGCGGGGGCTTCCGTTCCGGGAGAGCAGTATTGCCGCCGTCTATTCGATTCACTCCGTTGAACATATGCGCGACCTGATCACCTTCATGGTCGATCTCTATCGGGTCTGCGCGCCTGGTGCGCGGGTCTATATCAAGACGCCGTATTACACATCACGCAAAGCGTTTATCGATCCCACGCATGTCCGGTTCATGACTGAAGAGAGTTTCGAGTATTTCAAATCGCCCAATTATTATGGGCTGGCTACCAACTTTCGCACCGTGGCGATCGAATTCGGGATGCGGAAGCCGTTCAAGTACTTCCCGGCCTACCTGCAGAAACGTTGCCGCCGGTATTTGTGGAACGTCTGCGAAGAAATGATGGTCATTTTGGAGGCGGTCAAACCGTAACGCGATGCCGGAACCGGTCGTCAGCGTCGTCATTCCGCTGTATAACGCTCGGGATGTGATCCGGGACACCATCGAGAGCGTCTTCGCCCAGACCTATCGCGATTACGAGATCGTGGTCATCGACGACGGCTCGACGGATGGATCGGAGGAGGTGCTCCGTGCCTATGGTGATCGTCTTCGGTATCTCCGACAGCCCAACGGCGGCGTGGCCCAGGCCAGAAATCGCGGGATCGCTGCCTCCCGCGGCCGCTATATCGC